>JALYKU010000001.1 GCA_030774595.1 Chloroflexota bacterium
GCATCGTTGCAACGTTGCTCGCGCAGATGGGCAACGCGCTCACCGCCGGCGCGTGCGCCGCGTGGGCACACGGACGCGCAGCCGAGATCGCGGGCGGCGCGCGCGTTCGAGGTGTCACGCTCGGTGACGTCGAGATCGCGCTCGGGCGCGTGTGGAGCGAGGAGGTCGCGCCGGCGGAGCCGCCCGCGCTCTGGGAGCTCCCTTCCGCAGGCGAGCATTGATCGGCGCGGCGCGTGAGCGATAACATAGCGCTCGGTCCCGGGCGCGAGTTCGACATCATCCGCGAGCTGCTCGCGCGCTGGGGCGAACGTGCGCGCGGCATCGGTGACGACGCCGCTCTGGTGAGCGTTCCGGCGGGGGAGCAGCTCGTCGTCAGCGCCGACGCGTCGGTGGAGCACATCCACTTCGAACGCGCATGGCTCACCGCGCGGGAAATCGGCTATCGAGCGACGACCGCGGCGCTCAGCGATCTCGCCGCAATGGCAGCGTCGCCCATTGGTATTCTGTTGTCGCTCGGGCTTCCCGTGTCGTGGCTCGAGGCGGTGGGAGAGCTCGCCGACGGTGTTGGCGACGCGCTGGAGGCGGCGCACACGATGGTTCTGGGCGGCGACATCACCGGCGCCAACGAATTGACGATCGGCGTGACGGTGCTGGGCGGAAGCGCGGCGCCGCTCAGGCGCAGCGGCGCCCGGATTGGGGATGCCGTGTACGTCACGGGCCGGCTGGGCGGGCCGGGCGCTGCGCTCGCGGCGTGGGAGCGAGGAGAGACGCCCACGCCCTCGGCGCGCGCGCGGTTCGCGCACCCAACGGCGAGGATTTCCGAGGCGCTCTGGCTCGCGCGCGGCGGCGCACGAGCGGCCATCGACATTTCGGATGGGCTGCTGGCAGACGCCGAGCAGATGGCCGTGGCGAGTGGAATGCGCATCGAGATCGACCTCGAGCGGCTGCCACTGCACGAGGGAGTGGACGCGCGCGCTGCCGCGGTGAGCGGAGAGGAGTACGAGCTCATCGTATGCGCCGCCTCGCTGAACGCCAGCGCGTTCGAGCGAGCGTGCGGCGTGCCGATTACGATGGTGGGGCGGGTGCATGACGCCGGCGCCCAAGGGGCGGGTCTCGCATTGCGCATGAACGGCGAGCGGGTGGCGCCCATGCCGGGCTTCCGCCACTTTTCCTGAGTATGCGCGCGCTCGTGGCATATCCAATGATGGTGCTGATGACGTTCATCTTCGCCATTCCGATTTTTTTCATGACGTTGTTTCGTATCTCGATTGCTCCCGACAGCTTTCTCGGTCGCGGGGGATACTGGTGGTCGCGATGGGTGCTGTGGGCCGCCGGAGTGAAGGTCGTGGTGCGCAACCCGGAGCGCATCCAGCGCGGTACGTCGGCGGTCTACGCGTCGAACCATGTGAGCTGGTTCGAGATCTTTGCGCTGGCCACCGTGATCGACCGCTATCGGTTCATGGCGAAAAAGGAGATCCAGCGGCTGCCGCTGTTCGGTAGCGCGGCCGGGGCAGTGGCGGCGATCTACATCGAGCGACAGAGTCTCAAGCAGGCGTTCGGATCATACGAGGAGGCGGCGGAGCGAATCAAGAGCGGGCTCAATGTCGCGGTGTATCCTGAAGGGACGCGCGGACGATCGTATCAACTGCGCCCGTTCAAGAAAGGTCCGTTCGTGCTCGCGATCGCGGCGCAGGTTCCGATCGTTCCGCTGATCAGTTGGGGGTCCAGGGAAGTGCAGGCGAAGGGGGAGATCGCGATTCACCCGGGGACGATCGAGCTCACCTTCCTCGAGCCTGTCGAAACCAAGGGGCTCACCTATGACGATCGCGATGCGCTCGTGCAGACCGTGTGGAATCGCATCGCGGCGGCGCTGGCGGAAAAGGGCGTGCCGATATCCGGCGCTGCCAGAGAAGCGCCGGCGATGCAAACCGAATGACCGTACTTCAACCGAGTGATCCATGTCAGAGATCGTAGACATCACCGCGCGCGAGATTCTGGATAGCCGGGGCAACCCGACGATCGAAGCGGACGTGCTGCTCGAGAGCGGCGCAATGGGACGGGCGGCGGTACCGAGCGGCGCGTCGACGGGCGAGCACGAAGCGCTGGAGCTGCGCGACGCCGATCCCAAGCGGTATCTCGGCAAGGGTGTTCTGCGGGCGGTGCAGCACGTGGAAGAGACCATCGCACCGGCGCTCCGAGGGATGCAGGCCAGCGACCAGATCGGAATCGACCGGGCGCTGCTCGATCTCGATGGCACGCCCAACAAGGAGCGATTGGGCGCCAACTCGATCCTGGGTGTTTCGCTCGCCACCGCGCGCGCGGCCGCGGAGGAGCTCGGGCTCCCACTGTTCCGATACCTCGGCGGCCCGATGTCGCGAACGATGCCCGTGCCGATGATGAACATC
>JALYKU010000002.1 GCA_030774595.1 Chloroflexota bacterium
GGACCGCCGCGTCCGCCCGGATCCCGTCCGCGACCGGAGCGGATGGCTGCTCGGCGCGCGGCGCGCTCGGGCCCGTCGACGCCGGACGCGCGCGGGATGCCGCGTGGCCCGGGCGTAGAGTGTCCCCGGCAATTGGGCGAAGAGGCCCGTCATCGGTACCGAGGAGGATCCGCATGCCGCTCTACTTGTACGAGGCCGCGTATACCGCTGAGTCGCTGGTGGCGCAGATCAAGGAGCCAAAGGACCGCATCGAAGTCGTCACGCCGCTGTTCGACGCGGCGAGGGCCAAGATCCTGGCGGCCGGGTACCCCTTCGGCAACTACGACGTGGTCGTTGTGTACGAGGCGCCGGATGACACCGTGGCGGCCGGGCTCGCCCTCGCCATCGGCGCGGGCGGCGCGGTCAGGTCCGCCAAGACGACGAAGTTGCTGAGCGGCCAGGAGTGGATCGCGTCCCTGAAGAAGGCGCAGGGCGTATCGCCCCAGTACCGCCCGGCGCGGTAGCCGCGCCACAACCCGCGTCGGCAAACAGCCCTCAGTGCCTGGGCGCGAAGGGATGGACAAGACGAGCCCGTGTAGGGCGATGCCTTCAGATCGTCTGAGAACCTGCGATGCCGATGGGTAAGCTGGTCCAGATCCGGGACGTCCCCGAGGAGGTGCACCGGACGCTGAAGGCGCGCGCCGCGCGATCGGGGTCCTCGCTGTCGGAGTACCTGCGCCGCGAGCTGGCCCTCATCGCGGCGCGGCCGACCCCCGGGGAGGTCCGCGCTCGACTTCACGACCAGGTCCCGGTCCGAGGCGGCGAGCGGCCCGCGGCGATCATCCGGCGCCTTCGCGACGTGGGGGAGTGACCGTCATCGACGCCTCCGCCGTTGCGGAGCCGCTCCTCGGACTTCCGCACGCCGCGCCCTCCGGAGCGATCAGCGAATCTGATCAGACATCGAGGGAACGAGCGAACATCGGCGCCACGTGCCGGGGGGCCGGCGCTCAGCTCGCCGCTGACCCGAGGAAGCCGCGGACCTCGGCGTTGAAGCGCTCTCCCGACTCGATGTCGCAGAGGTGGCCGGCGCCGGGCAGGACGACGAGCCTCGACCCGCCGATGGCCAGCTGGAGGTCTCGGCCCACGTTCACCGGCGAGCGCACGTCCTTGTCGCCGTAGACGAGCAGCGTCGGCACCTCGATCCGCGCGAGGACACCGCGCAGGTCGGTATCGCCGAACGCGCGCGGCAGCACGCGCTGCCCGGCCGGGTGGAACGCCACGAGGATCGCGCGCACCTCGTCGACGAGCTTGGGCGGCGCCGACTCCGAGAGGAGCCCCGGCAGCCAGTCGCGCGCGAACTCCTCGGGGGTCATGTCGGCCTGGCGCAGCCACCGCGCCAGCCGCCGCTCGACCTCCTCGCGCGGGAGCGAGCCGCCCCACCCCGCGTACGCGGATGCGAGCACCAGCGTTCGCGGCACGCTCGGGTGCCGGCGGTAGAGCTCGAGCGCGAGCACCGCGCCGAACGAGAGCCCGGCCACGTGCGGCCGACGCAGGCCCAGGGCGTCGATGAAGGCGGCGAGGCAGTCGGCGTACTCGGGCGCGCGGAACGTCTCCGGCGGATCCGCTGACCCGCCGCACCCGGGCGCGTCCCACGCGACCACCGTGAACGCATCGGAGAGCCCGTCGAGCTGCCGGCGCCACTCGCGCCGGTCGGTGGGTCCGCCGTGGAGGAGGACGAGCGGAGGCCCCTCGCCCCGGCGCTCGTAGGCGATGCGGAGCCCCGCGATCTCCACCTGCTCGACCCCGACTGCCACGGCGCCGTCCACGTTAGACCGCCCGGACCTGCCCGGCGCGCACCGACCGTCGCCGCTCGCCCGCGGTCTCGGGCGCGGCTGGGGCCGGCGGCCTACACCCCAGATCCGCCGGCGAGCCGCCGAAAGGCCGACGGGGCCGGTCCGTCTTCGAGCCGTCGTCGTATCGCCGCGGCGCACTCCTCGGGGCTGAGCAGCGACGTGTCGACCTCGAGGTCGTAGACGCCCGGGACGTGGACCTCACGCTGCCACCGCACGACCGGGGCAGGGATGGGGTCGGACTCCGTTCCCGTCGCGTAGCCGCCCTCGCGTCCGGGCTGGCCGGCGTTGCCCCGGGCCATGATCACCCCGATGGGGCAGCGGACTCCGACGAAAAGGACCGGGAGCCCCGCGAGACGCCGCGCGCTGTCCGCGAGGATCGTCGGGTCGTGGTGCCCGACGTCGCCCACGACATCCAGGCCCGCTCTGCTGTGCGCGGCGATCGATTCGTACATCGCGGCGTAGAAGACCGGAACGAGGGGCGCGAGCTCGTGGCCCTCTTCTCCGGGACGGAGCCCCATCCCCGGTCGGTATCGCGCGGGGGTGACATGCCGCACGAACACGTCCACGCCGAGGTTCATCCACAGGCCGTCGAAACTCTCCTGGATCGCGGCGACGATGCTCGACTTCCCCGATCGCGGGGCGCCATTCAGGATGACGATCTGACTTGGCTTCGTCGGCGACTCCACGTCAGTCCGTTACCGGGAGGGCGGCGGAGGAGTCGACAACGCCCGCGCGAAGCCCAGCGACCATTGCGGTGGGAGCTGCCACCCGGATGACGATCGCCACGCAACGGGCGCCGCCCTCAGCGCCAACAAGACCGGTGTCGGCCAGCGCACCTCAGGCCTCATCCGTCGTGGAGCGCATCAGTTCGGCGAGCTCTCGAGCCAGCCCGGCATCCGCCTGACGCAGATCCCGGATGAGCTCGCGCCAAGGCAGCGTGCGGGGCCTGGGCAAAGGCACCAGCTCAGCCACGGGGCGCCCGTGGATGGTGATGCGCATGCGCTCCCCATGCTCGACGCGGCGCAGCACGCCACTGACGTCCCTGCGGAGCTCCCTGATCGACACGCTGGTCATGGCGGGACGGTAGCAAATGGGTTGCGGTGCGCGGCTGCCGCGACGCAGCCCGCGCGACCGGCGCCCGCTCCCCGCTCGGTGGCGATCTCTAGCAACAGCAAAGCGCCGATCGCCCAGCGCGTACTCAATCCGCTCCTCGTGTTCGTATCGACGAGTGCCGTCACCGCCGCGTGGCGCCCCGCGCGCGATGGGTCTGCCGGATGACTTCCGCCCAAGGTGTGCCACGCTTCGCGGCTGGAACGCTGACCGAGCCGGCCATCGCCAGCAGATCGGGGGTCCGCGCCAAGATGGCGCGCCGACCCTCGACTCGGAAGACGAGCCGGTCGACCTCTTCGAGCGAGAGCGCCTCGCGTACCGCCCGGGGCAGCGTGACCCGACCCTTCGATCTCAGGCGGGCTGAAACCTCCATCGGGCGCTCCCTTGCATGCCCTACATGGCCTCGCCCGCAGGGCGGGACAAGCTCATGCGCTACGGTTGTGTAGTCTGCGCGACTACACCAGCAGAGGGAGTCATGACAGCGATGGTGAAGGGCACAACCAAGGCCAGGGCTCGAAAGACCCCGGAGCCGCCGGTCACCCCGATCAACTTCCGGATGCCCGCCGAGTTGCGCGCCCGGTTGCGTGGCTTCGCGCGCGAGCGGCATATCGGCGAGGCTGACGCGTTGCGCCTTGTGGTCTCGGAACACCTCGACGAGGTCCAGAACGCCCGAGAGTTGAACGAGGCGGAGCGATGGCAGCTTGCCCAGGCGTACGCCACCTGGGACAAGTTCCGCGCCGGCGAGGGGCGAACGGTGTCTAGCGACGAGGTCCGGCAGATATTTGTCGAGGCGCTGGCAGCGTCGGCCGCGGTCCCGCGTACGAGGTAAGCCATCCCGCGCATCGGATACGCCGCGGAGTTCACCTCGGACATTCGTGCCGAAGTGAACTACCTCCGCGAACACCGCGAATGGGGTTGGATCGCGCTCCTGCAGGAAGATCTCGCGGAGGCGGAGGCAATGCTCCTGCGGTTCCCGGATTCCGGATTCGAACTCGCTCGCGAGGGCACCGAGACGCTACGTCGACTGAAGCTGCGGCGCGCGCCCTTCTTCGTCTGGTACTCCGCCGACTCCGGGTCGCCCGACGCGCTGGTCCGATTTCTGCGCCTTTTCCACACGCGGCAGAAGACGCCGAAGCCGCGGCTCTGAGCCGTGGGGGTCGATAGCATCAGCGACCGCGGCGCGAGCGGCGGATCAGACGGACCCAGTCTGGTTGAGGCGAGCCGCTTATGGCGACGCGCAACTCGTTCGGGATCGGGAGCGTTTCCGGCTCCGCGCCAATGGCGTCGAGGTCCGCTTCTTCGATGACGTGTCGCATGCCCACCTTGCGCGCGCGAAGCTTGCCGGAGCGGATCCACCGCCGGACGGTCTCGGGATCGCGCCCCACGCGCCGGGCGACTTCCGTCACGGTCATCATGACGTACTACAACACCAAGGAGCACCATCAGATCGCACCTAGGACGTTTCTTGGTCCCCAGTGCGATGCGCGATCAGTATGTGTAAGGGGGCTCACGCGGCCAAGCTGATCTACTCGGCGATCACGTCGCTCGACGGCTACGTCGCGGACGAGGACGGCACCTTCGACTGGGCTGCGCCGGACGAGGAGGTGCACACCTTCGTCAACGACCTCGAGCGGCCGGTCGGCATCTACCTCTACGGGCGCCGGATGTACGAGGTGATGGTGTACTGGGAGACCGCGCACACCGTCGCCGACCAGCCGCACTTCATGCAGGACTTCGCCCAGATATGGCGGGCGGCCGACAAGATCGTGTACTCGAGGTCGCTGGAGACGGTTTCCAGCGCCAGGACGCGCATCGAACGGGATTTCGACGCTGAAGCGGTCCGGCGGATGAAAGCGCGAGCGGGACGTGACATCGCCGTTGGCGGTCCCGAGCTCGCAGCTCAAGCGATCAATGCCGGCCTGGTCGATGAGTGGCAGTTGTTCGTCACGCCCATCGTGGTGGGAGGCGGCAAACGGGCTCTCCCCAACAGCGTCCGTCTGAAGCTCGAACTGCTCGACGAACGCCGCTTCGCGAGTGGCGTGGTCCACCTCCGCTACGGCACCCGGACGTGAGGGGACGGCGGCACCGCCGGACGTCCGGGACGCGGCTCCTGTGGGCGGGGCGATCGCGCCGCGCCCACAGCGCGGACTAGCACCGAACCGCCTCATCCCGTGGCTTACACCGGCGGAATCCGGCGATCCGTTTGGCGAACGCGCGCACAGCACCGGCACCCCGTCATGAGCGCGAGGAGAACGCGACAAGCAAGGTCTGGTCGAAGTCGAGCGGTGTGGTTCGACGCGTCGAGGGCGATCCGCTCGGCAAGATGGTTGACCGCTATCTCTTAAGCGGACGCGCCGCCGGACTCGCACCCACGACCAGTCGCTGGTACGACCTGCTCCTTCATGGATACCTCACCTGGGACGGTGCCCCACGGGCAGTGGCCGGATTCGACGCCCCGTCTGTGGTGGCGTTTCTCGCCTGGCTCCGCGACCGCGTCGGACCGCGCGGCCGGCGCGTGAGCGCCGAGACGCTTCATGCTCACTACCGCGTCCTGCGCGCCTTCGCGACTTGGCTGGCGCATGAGGGTCACACGAAGAGCAATGTCCTCGCGGGTCTGCGGGCGCCGCGGCGAGAGCGAAAGGTCGTCACGCCGCTGTCCGATGACGACGTGCGACGCCTTCTCCGCGTGTGCCCCAACGGCACGTTCCATGGCGAGCGCGATCGCCTCATCCTCCTATTGCTCCTCGATACCGGACTGCGGCGGAACGAGCTGCTCAGCCTCGGACTCCCCGACCTCGACCTGAGCGCTCGGGTGCTCCTGGTCCGCGGCAAGGGTGGACGGGAGCGCCGTGTCAGCTTCGGCGACGCGGTAGCGGACGCGCTTGGTCGCTTCATCGCGCGCTGGCAACCCGCCGGCGTGCTGCTCACGTCCCAGCGCGGCCGGGCGCTAAGACCCGCCGCACTCCGTCGGATCCTCGCCCGTTGCGGCGCGCGCGCCGGGATCTCGGGGTTGCACGCGCACCGCTTCCGCCACACCTTCGCTCTGCGCTACCTCGAGGCGGGCGGCGACGTGTTCACGCTGCAGCGCCTCCTCGGTCACAGCACGCTCGACATGGTGCAGCGGTACCTCCGCCTCGCCGACGGCCACGTCCTCGCCGCGCACCGCCGGCACTCGCCGGTGGATCGGCTCGGTGGGCCGGTCGCCGGGCGCACTGCGCGCGGGCAAGGTCCCGTCGGGCGCCGTCAACGGCCCCGGGGTGAGTCGCGGCTCACGGCGCGTATTCCCCGAGCACGCTCGTAACGGCTACCTGCCCCGCGAAGCGGCCCGCAGGTGGTCAATCTCCGAGGCTCCTCCCAGCTCGCAACGGCCAAGCGTTCAGACGCACGCGGGCCGCCGAAGATCCGCAGGCGCGCGCCGGCGCCGCCCGGACCGGCGGGGAGTGGAGTCTCGCCTGGGCCCACTCGCCGACGTCCCCGTGGGGCCGCCTCGCGAGGCATCCCCCCTTCGGCCGATCGCGGCGATCGCATTCGCGTGCCGCCCTGATCTCCCTGACCCTATCGGATTCCTTTTGGCCCGCCCCCTCACCTCGACTATTGCGTTCGGACGCGAACGTGGTTCCATCCCGCTGTGGCGGCGGCGGTCGCGGCCGGGCCGATCGCGCGGCAGCTCGTCTTCGCGCTCGCCGCCCTCGTCTCGTGCTCGCCCGTCGCCGAGCAGGCCGTAGCCGGCCCCTCGCACATCCCCAGCGCCGCGGCCGCCGTAGTTTCGCCTTCGCCGACACCGCAGCCGACGCACGTCCAGTACTTCGTGCCGGTGACCAACGCGACCGCAGTGCGCGATGAGGTGCCGTTCGCCGGCCTCACCGAGGTACTCGCACCGGCGTCTCACGTTGCCGCGGTAAGCCGGCTTCTGCCCGCGGCGCGCGTCGAGGCGGTCGAGGATGTGGCGATCGTCCCGCGGGTGCGCGCCTCAGCGGGCGCGATCGCACTGCTGCCACCCGAAGCCGTCGACGTGAGCGTGAAGACCCTGTCGGTGGACGGCAGGTTCTTCTGGGATCGGTCGCTCGCGCTCGCGGACTACCCGCTCGCGGCCACCGAGCGCGGCGCCGCGCCATCGTCGGCGCGCGACCAGCTCTGGAGCCTCGTTGCGGGCGGCGGGATCATTTTCGGCCGCGGCGTGCAGGAGCGCGTGGAGCGCTACCGCGACCCGAGCCGACCATTCGCGAAGGTGCGCGACCTCACGCGGGCCGCGGACGTGGCGCTGGCGACGCTGGAGGCGCCGCTCTCGAGGGAGGGCAACCGCTACTGCCAGTCGTGCCTCGTCTTCGTCGGCAACGAGAGCTACATCAGTGCCATCGTCGACGCGGGCTTCGACGTCCTCAGCCTGGCGGCGAACCACAGCGGCGATGCTGGACCGGCCGGGGTGCTTGACTCGATCCGGGTCGCGCGGGCGGCGGGGATCGCCACCGTCGGCGCCGGTGCGGACGAGGCGAGCGCGCGGCAGCCGGCCTTCCTCCAGGTGCGCGGGCTGCGGGTCGCGTTCCTCGCGTACGTCGACGTCCCGCCGGCCTCGTACGCCGCGACGGTGACGCGCCCGGGGCACGCCCGCCTCAGCCACGACGACCCCGGCTACGAGCGCATCCGGGCCGAGGTCGCCGCCGCGCGCGCGCAGGCCGACCTCGTCATCGTCGTGCCGCACTGGGGCATCGAGTACGAGGACCAGCCCCGCCCTTGGATCAGGGCCGCGGCCGAGGCCATGCTCGAGGCCGGCGCGGACGTGATCCTCGCCGACCATCCGCACTGGGTGCAGTCCGTGGAGACGCGGAACGGACGATACGTCGCGTACAGCCTCGGCAACTTCATCTTCGACCAGATGTGGTCGGCGGAGACCAGGCAGGGCAGCCTGCATCAGCTCTTCTTCATCGGCCGCAGGCTGGTCAGCGCGCGCATTCGGCCCACGCTGCTCGAGGACTACCACCAGCCGCGGCTGCTCGACCCGGGCGAGCCCGCCTACCAGCAAACGCTGCAGCGCATCTGGCGGCGCTCCGTCTTCGAATAGGCCGCCTGGGGCCACCGCCACCCTATGGGCGGCCGGGACCGGGGTCCACGGCTCAAGCGGCGAGGCGTCCCGCGCTCGGGTGTGTCCGACGCGCAGGTCGGGCGTCCCCCTCGGGCGGACGCTCACCGGATCACCCTGCCCAATTATCATTGGCGCCCCGACCCGGTAGCTCAGCGGATAGAGCAGCAGACTTCGAATCTGTGTTTGTCGGAGGTTCGAATCCTCTCCGGGTCGCCGCGCTTTTCCGTGGCGCGGCGCGAACAAGAGGCCGGGAGCGCGTGACCGCGTGGCGATGGAAGGAGGACGCGAGAGCTCATGGAGGGCCGGATCATCAACCTGAAGATGTCTAACGGGGACACCGTGTTCGTTGAAGGCGACATAACCAACCTCATCGGCGTCTTCGAGCAAGGCCGGGAGCGGTTCATCCGCTGCGAGCAGGAGGGCGAGGAGCTCTACATCAACCGCGACCACGTCATGTGGGCGAAGCAGCGGCAGGAATAGAGCAGCAGCCCGAATAACGGCCCATCGTCGTCTGACGAGGCGCTTGGTGTGACCAAAGTTACGGCGAAGCGGCGCCCTTCCGGACGTACAATGACCTTGCCAAATCACACGGAGCGGGGAACCCACTCACGGGGGCGAATCTTCCACAGGACGGGCGCCAAGAGCACGCCGCCCGAGCCCGACAGCTAACCCCGTCGGCTACGCGTGCGCACGCCAACAAAGGAGGTGCGCAATGACCCTGCTTCCGAGCCTCGGTACGTACAGCAACAGCTGCCCGTGCTGCGGCGCGCTCGTCGTGGCCAACTGGAAGAACCAGACAGGCGCGATCTACTGCTCGCCCTGCGCCCGCGGCGAACACAATCACCAGCGCTGGTACGACTAAGACCGAAGCCTGAGCAAGAGAGACGGGAGGCACGTGCCTCCCGTCTCTTCGCGTCGCGCCCGAAACTGCTACGGCTTCAGGATCCCGCTCTCGGAGCCCGTCCGGTGACGAGCAGCGCGGAGCTAGGCCGGAGTGATCTTCTCCGCCTGCTCCTTGTTCCTGCGCGGGTCCGTACCAACTTCGTAGTTGACGGTCTGGCCCTCCTGCAGGGACTCGAAGCTGCCGCCTTGGACCTGCGAGCGGTGGAAGAAGATCTCGCTGCCGTTCTGCTGCGCGATGAAACCGAAGCCGCGGTCGCCCACGAGCTTCTTGATCGTGCCTGTCGCCACGTTCGTCGTCCTCCGCGTGCCTTTGCACGCCCGTAGTTGATGCGCCGCGCACACTATGGCACGGAAGGGGCAAGCGCGCCTCCCTCGCCGGGCCGCACCCCCGCCCACGGCCACTTTCACGATGTGGGACGGGTCAGCCTCCCAGGACGACCGTCCAGAGCCAGTCGGCGAAGAGCACGACCGCGCCCCCGCCCAGCACGAAGAGCAGGCCGAAGGTAAGGCGGCTCGCGTCGCGAGCGGGCCCTGGGCGGATCCCGAGAAGCTCCCGCGCCGCGCGCGCCTGCGACGCCGGGACCCGCACGGTCAGCTCGCCGGTCACGCCGACCTGGGCGACGTACGGGACGCCCTCGCGCGGGACGCCCTCGCGCACGACGCGCGGATGCAGCCGGTTCGCCCGCAGAAGCCCCGCGGCGGTCTCGGCTGAGACCTCGTCGTTCGCGAAGTAGACGGGCTCCTCCTCCACCCTCCGAGGGTATACGTGGCCGAGGCGCCCAGAGCCGCCCGCGGGCGGCGAGAGCGCCGGAACCGGCGCTGCGAACGAGTGGATTGCCTTCCACCGAACGTGCTGTCGCGGATCTCGTGACTGCCATGGCCTCAAGGACGCCGGGCCGGCGCCCACGCCGTAGCATGGCTGCGCACAAGCGTTCGGAGGGATCCCGAGATGCGCAAACCTCGCCAATTGGGCGCCGCTTCGCTGGCGTTGGCACTCGTCGTCTCCGCGTGCGGCGGCAGCTCCGGGACCCCGGTCGGCGCCGGCAGCGGGGCGCCCAAAGCGGACGTCAAGGTGGGCGTCGCGATCTCCCTCACCGGCTCGGGCAACGTGTACGGCCCGGTCCAGAAGAACGGACTCGAGCTCGCCGCCGAGCAGATCAACAAGGCGGGCGGGATCGACGGCGCGCAGATC
The DNA here is from genome assembly GCA_030774595.1 of Chloroflexota bacterium. The sequence continues at coordinate 10,118 of JALYKU010000002.1, forward strand.
AAGCTTCTGATCGAGGACGAGGCATCGGCGCGCGACCAGGGGATCACCGTCTTCCGCAAGTTCATCACCGAGGAGAAGGTGGCCGCGATCCTTGGGCCGACGCTCTCCGGCGTCGCCGCGGGCGCCCACCCCGTGGCGCAGGCGGCCGGCGTGCCGGTCGTCGCCATCTCCAACACCGGCATCGGCATCGTCGGCAAGTGCGACTACGGGCCATGCGACTGGATCTTCCGTGCCTCGCTCGGCGAGGAGGCAGCGCTACCCGCCGCGGTGAAGGCCGCGAAGGACAAGCTCAACCTCAAGAAGGTCGTGCTCATGTTCGAGAGCGACCAGAAGTTCGCCGCCGACGGCGCGGACATCTTCAAGAAGGCCGCCGCCGACAACGGCATCACCATCAGCAAGACCATCCAGTTCACCTCGAAGGACGCCGACTTCGCGCCGTACGTGACCCAGGCGAAGGGGGAGAGCCCCGAGGCCATCCTCGACAGCTCCCTCGCCGGCACGGCGGTGAAGGTCCTGCAGGAGGTGGGGAAGCAGTACCCGGGCGGGCTGAAGGTCGTCGGCAGCAACGGGTTCAACTCGCCGGCGGTCATCGCCGGCGCGGGCGCCGCGGCGTCGAACGTCATCGTGGGCACGGCGTGGAACAAGGCAGGCACGGACAAGGCGAACCAGGACTTCGTCACTGCCTACAAGGCGAAGTACAACTCCGAGCCGGATCAGTTCGCGGCGCAGTCGTACACGGGGATGATCGTCCTCGCCGAGGCGATGAAGAAGTCGGGCAACCCGAGCGACCATGCCGCGCTGAAGAAGGCCCTCGAGGGGATCAGCAGCCTCGCCACCCCGCTCGGAACCTTCTCCTTCACGCCCGAGCACGACGTGAAGCAGCCGGTGTACGTCATGACGGTGCAGGGCGGGCAGTTCGTCCCGTTCCCGTGACGATGCGGGCCTGAGCCCGGATGCCGGAGCAGCTCTATAACGCGATCTTCATCGGCAGCATCTACGCGCTGTTCGCCGTCGGATTCGCGCTCGTGTTCAGCGTCCTCGACATCCTGAATCTCGCCCATCCCGCGGTCTTCATGCTGGGCGCCTTCGTCGCCCTCTTCTGCATGGCGACGCTCGGCCTTCCCGCCGGCGCTGCGGTGGTGATCGCGTTCCTCGCGACCGGACTCTTCGGCATCCTCCTCGACCGCGTCGCCTTCGCCCCCCTGCGCCGGCGCGACGCGCCGCCCCTCTCGGCCATGATCTCGAGCATCGCCGTCGCGGCGGTCATCGTCCGGCTCGTCGAGCTGCGTTACGGCACGGACTTCCTCTCGTACCCGCCGCAGAGCCTGCCCTCGCTCGTCGTCCAGGTCGGCGACGCGCGCCTCGATGGCCTGCGCCTGGTCATCATCGGCCTCGCCTTCGCGTTCATGCTGGGGCTCACGTACCTCGTGCGCGGGACGCGGCTCGGCCGCGAGCTCCGCGCGCTGGCGGAGAGCCCGCGGGCGGCCCGGCTCCTCGGCGTCGACGTCGAGCGCGCGATCGCGATCACGTTCTTCATCTCGAGCGGCCTCGGCGGCATCGCCGGAGTGCTCCTCGGCTTCGCGTACAACTCGATCTACCCGCAGATGGGGACGCTGTACGAGCTGAAGGCGTTCACGGTCATGGTCGTCGGCGGGATGGGGAGCCTGCCGGGCGCGGTCCTCGGCGCGTTCATCCTCGGCCTCGGGGAGGTGGCGAGCATCGTGTTCCTTCCCTCGGAGCTCCGCGACGCCTTCGCCTTCGGGCTGCTCTTCCTCATCCTCGTCATCCGCCCGCGCGGGCTTCTCGGGCAAAAGGCCGTCGAGCGCGTCTGATGCCGCCGCGATGATCGACCAGTTCCTCGCGACCTACTCGACGCTCATCGCGACGGTCGGCATCAACGCGCTCCTCGCGATCTCGGTCTGGGTCACGCTGTACGCGGGTCAGCTCACGCTCGGCAACGCCGCTTTCATGGGGGTCGCGGCGTACACCTCGGCCCTCCTCACGCTGAAAGCGGGCATGCCCTTCCCGCTCGTGCTGCTCGCGGGTGCCGTGGTATCCGCGGCGCTCGCGGTGCCGCTCGGCGTGACGGTGTTCCGCCTGCGGGGCGTGTACCTCGCGATCGCGACGATCGGCTTCGGCGAGGTAGTTCGCGTCGTGCTCCTCGCGACCCCCATCACCGGAAAGGCGCTGGGCCTCAACGGCATCCCGCCGAAGACCGAGCTCTGGCACATCGGCCTGCTCCTCGCGCTCACCGCGTACGTCTTGGGGCGCGTCCGCGCGTCGACCGCCGGACGCGCCTGGGCGGCCATCCGCGAGGACGAGGTCGCCGCCGCGAGCCAGGGGATCGCGGTGCGCCGCTACAAGCTCGCGGCATTCGTCATCGGCGCATTCGTCGCCGGCATCGCGGGCGGCCTCTCGGCCCACCTGAACTTCGCCATCGAGCCCGGCGACTTCGGCTTCGTGAAGGCCGTGCAGATCCTTGTCTTCGCGGTCGTCGGGGGGATCCCGAGCGTTCTCGGGCCCATCGTCGGCGCGACGCTCCTCACGGCGCTGCCCGAGCTGCTCCGCCCCCTGCGCGACTACCGCGACGTGATCCAGGGCGCGATCCTGCTCTTCGTCATCGTCTTCCTGCCCCGCGGCCTCGTGACCATCGCGACGCTCGGCCGCACCCGCCGCCTCGCGCGCATCGGACAGCTCGATGCTGCTTGAGGTCTCGGGGCTCACGAAGCACTTCGGGGGCGTCAAGGCAGTGGAGGCCGTCGATCTCCGGGTGGACCCGGGTCAGGCGCTGGGCATCATCGGCCCCAACGGCGCGGGGAAGACGACCCTCATCAACCTCATATCGGGTCACTTCCGTCCGGACGCCGGCCGCGTCCGCTTCGGCGGGGCCGACGTGACCGGTCTGCCGCCGCACGCGCTGACTGGACGCGGCATCGGCCGCACATTCCAGGGCGTCCGCCTGTTCAAGGGGCTCACCGTTATCGAGAACGTGCTGGTCGGCCGGCACGTCCGCATGCGCTCCGACGTGCTCGCGCGGCTCGTCCCGCTGCGCCGCGCCGCCTCGAATGAAGAGTCACGCGCGGTCGCGCTCCTGGCTCGCGTGGGCCTCGCGCGACGCGCGCGCGATCTCGCCGGCGAGCTTTCCTACGGCGATCAGCGGCGCCTCGAGGTCGCCCGCGCGCTCTCTTCTGAGCCGAGGCTCCTCATCCTCGACGAGCCCGCCGCAGGCACGAACCGCACCGAGTCGGCCGCGCTGCGCGACCTGATGCGCGAGCTGCTCGCAGAGGGCCTCGCCATCGTGCTCATCGAGCACGACGTGCGGCTCGTCATGGGTGCGTGCCAGCGCGTCGCGGTGCTGACCTTCGGTCGCAAGATCGCGGAAGGGACCCCGGCCGAGGTGCAGGCGGACCCGGTCGTGCGCGAGGCGTACCTCGGCACCGAGGAGGCGACGGCGTGAGCGAACCGCTTCTGGAAGTAGCCGACCTGCGCGTCCGCTACGGCGCGATCGAGGCCGTCCACGGGATCTCCTTCACCGTCGATCCGGGTCAGCTCGTCGCGCTCATCGGCGCGAATGGGGCGGGGAAGACCAGCACGCTCGCCGCGATCTCGGGGCTCGTGCGCGGCGCATCCGGCGCCGTCCGGCTCGACGGCCGCGACATCCTCGGCTCCCCGTCGCATCGGATCGTGCGCTCCGGCGTCGTGCAGGTCCCCGAAGGCCGCGAGGTCCTAGCGCGTATGTCGGTCGAGGAGAACCTGCTGCTCGGCCAGCGCGCGCGCGACGGCGGCGGGGCTGCGATCGACGAGATGTACGCGCGCTTCCCGATCCTCGGCGAACGCCGGCGTCTCGCCGCAGGCAGCCTCTCGGGAGGCGAGCAGCAGATCCTCGCGATCGCCAGGGCACTGCTCGCGCGGCCCCACCTCTTGCTTCTCGACGAGCCTTCGCTGGGCCTCGCGCCGAAGATGGTGTCGACGGTGTTCGGCATCCTCGCGGACCTGAAGGCGGCGGGGACCACCATGCTGCTCGTCGAGCAGAACGCGCTTCGGGCGCTGCGCCTCGCGGACCGCGCCTACGTGATGGATCTCGGCACCATCACCCTCGCCGGCACCGGCGCCGAGCTGCTGCACGACGAGGCCGTCGCGCGGACCTACCTGGGGGCATGAGGCTCGACTGGCGCCGAAGGTCCTCGTCCGGTGGGCACCGGAGCGTGCCGACCCCACGTCGACGTCACGCGAGGGCGCACCAGTGAGCGGCGACACGGAGACCACGCGTGCGCTCTGCCTCGTGAACCCCACCGCGGGCGGCGGCGCGACAGCGGCCGAGCTCGAGCCAGTCTTCGCGCGACTTCGGGAAGCGGGATTCGAGCTGCGCGTCGTCGAGCTCAGCGCGGAAGGGCCCTCCGCGGACGAGCTCGCGGCCGGCGCGATCCGCGACGGTGAGGCGGCCGTCATCGTCGCGGGCGGCGATGGCACGGTGGGCGCCGCCGCGCGCGCGATCGTCGGGACCGACGCCACGCTCGGCATCCTGCCCGCCGGCAGGTACATGAACATCGCCCGCGCCATCGGACTTCCGCGCGACGACCTCGGAGCCGCCGCCGAGCGCATCGCGCAGAAGCGTGTGCGTCGGGTCGACGTCGGCCGCGTCGCCGGCACGGCGTTCTTCGAGGCCGCGGGCGTCGGGCTCGACGCCGACGCTTTCCATGCCGGACGCTCGCTGGTGCGTCGCGACCACGCGCTCGTGCTGACGGCGCTTCGCGCGCTTGTTGCTCGACGCGGCGCGCGCCTTCAGGTCGACATCGACGGCCGCGGCAGCCCCCATCGCTGCCTCCAGGCGGTCGTGTCGAACGGCCCCTTCTACGGGTGGGGCTTCGAGGTGTCGCCGGACGCGCGTATGGACGACGGAGAGCTCGACCTCGTGCTGTTCTCCGACAACCGCCTCCGCGTGGTCCGGGAGTTCATCGCAGCCGTCATCGGCCGCGACCGTCCCCCGCATGGCCGCCGCTACCGCGGGCGGCGCATAACGCTCCGCAGCGCCGAGCGCATCCGCGTGCACGCCGACGGCGTCCCCGTCGGCGAGTTGCCGCAGACCTTCGAGGTTCTGCCCGAAGCGCTGCGCGTCTTCAGCTGACGAGCTCGCGGTCCGCGCAGATCGAGCGGGTCACCACGGGCGGTCGCGGAGGTCGTCTAGCTCGCGGCGGAGCTCTGCCGGATCGGGCGCCGGCATCTATGGCGCGGAAAGGGTCTCGCGCGCGGGCCCGGGGCGTGCGTCGAACAGCGACCGGACGGTGGGCGTGGCGCGGAAACCCTCCTCGAGCGCGGGGTCGTCGAGCGATGCCGCGATCCGCTCGACGATGCCCCGCCCCTCGGCCCTCGCCGCCTCGGCCTCCTTCGGCCGCCCGAGCGAGTCCTCGAGGTCGGCGAGCGCCGCGAGGATGCGCCACGTGATGCGGTGCTGGCCTCTCTCGCGCGCGATGGCGGCGGCATTGTCGAAGTGCGTGCGCGCGCCGTCGTGATCGCCACGCCGCCAGACCGCAAGGCCCCAATAGAGCTCGAGGTCTGGCAGCATCAGTCCGAGGCCGCGCTCGGTGAAATTCGCGACCGCGCTGCGCGCCAGCTCCGCCGCTTTCTCGTCCTCGCGCGCGGCCAGGGCGATCTCGATCTCGGCGATGCGTCCCGCGAATTCCATGCGGGGTATCTGAAAACGGCCGCCCCGCGCCCGCGCGGACTCGTCGAGCCAGCCACGGGCTTCGCCGATCCGTCCCTCCTCCGCCGCGATCATGGCGCGGATGTAGTCACTGTCACTGAATACGCCGACGATAGTCGACCGCCACGCGGGCATGGCCGCGATGGCGGCGTCCTCGATGGCCAGCTCCTCCGCCGCCGCCGCACGCGCTCCCAGAAGGTGGTAGGCCGACCACAGTGCCTCGTGGCCCTGGAACTCGGGTATCAGGAAGTTGGCCTCCCTGGCGAGTTTGATGCCCGCCCGCGCGCTGCGGATGGATCCCCCGACGTCGCCCCGCTCGAACGCGAGCAGGTGCTCCACGCTCAGGACCGTCGCGATACCCCAAAGGTTCTGCGACTCCTCCGTGATCCTGCGGAACCGCTTAATGCTCTCGCCCATCTTATCCAGATCGCCCCTCCAATAGAGAGAGAACGTGGTCGTTATGAAGCTGTCCGCAAGCATCGGCTTGTTGCCCTGCCGGATGAAAAGCTCGCGCGATTCGACGAGCGCACGCTCACCCTCCTGCGACCGAGAGCCCTCAAAGAGGTACGTGCGCGCCAGGTCGTTCAGCGCGAGTGCCAGAAGGTCCTCGAGTCCCAGCTCGCGCGCTTCGCGGACCGCGTCCTCGCCCGCCGTCCACGCCTCCTCGACGTGGCCGTTCCAAAAGAGGAGGTTGACGTGCATCCATTGGATGCGCGCCACGAGCGCCCTGTCAGCCGCATCTCGGGCCTTCTCCAGCGCCTCCGCCATGACCTTCTGCGCACGCGCTGGATCGAGCTTCGACGTCGGAGTGGAAAAGATCGCCGCCTGCTGGGCCAGCCCGAGAGCCGAGATCCCGTCGTCGCCGCGTTCCCGGCCCAACCGGTCGAGGTCCGCGTAGTTCGCCAGCGCTTCGTCGTACGCGCCGCGCAGCTCGAGGGCTCGCCCGCGCTGTTGGTGGAGCCTCACGATCGTGGGCACATCGGTCGCGCCCGCGCCCGCGAGATCCAGGGCGCGCGTGTAGTAGCCGACGGCGGACTCCGTCGCGTAGATCCCGAAGGCGCGGTCGCCTGCTCGCGCGAGCCACGCGGCGGCGCGCGCGGCGCGTGCGCGTAGCGCGGCCGGGTCGGCGTGGACCTCGGCCGCGAACGTGTACGCGCGCTCGGCGTGGTGGGCCACGAGCTCGCTGAACTCGGCCTCTCGGTCGCCGACCTCGCTCTCCAGCTGGCGTGCCAGGCGATCGTGGAGCTCCCCGCGGTCGGTCTTCGGCAGCTGGCCGTAGGCGACGTCACGGATGAGGACGTGCCTGAAGCGCAGCGCGGCCACCTCGGGTTCGCGCCGGTCCTCGACGAGCATGCCCCTGCGCACCAGCGCCTCGGGCGCGGCCCCTTCGCGGCCCGCGAGCAGCGCGCCCAGTTGCTTCACCGTCAGCCGCTCGCCGATCACACTCGCAGCCTGCAGCGTCACCTTTTCAGCCAGGGGCAGGCTGTCGATCCGCGCACCGAGGAGCGTTTGGATCGTCTCGGGCACGCGCACGTCGCGGACGTCGCCGGCGGCGCGCCAGCGCCCGCCGACGCTCGCGATCCGGCCGTCGTCGATGAGCATGCGCAGGAACTCCTCGCAGAACAGCGGATTCCCCTGCGACCGTTCCACGATCCGATCGCGCAGCGCGACCGGAAGCTCTTCGATGTCCAGCAGGCCGCTGATGAGCAGCTCCGTGTCGCCAGGGTCCAGCGGCTCGAGCCGAAGGAAGGTGGCATTCGGTCTGCCCGCGCTCCAGCCCGAGTGCCGCTCGAACACCTCGGGCCGCGCGAGACACAGGAGCAGGATCGGCGCTTCCGCGGGATCGTTCAGCAGGTCGTCGATCGTCTCGATCGCGACCTCGTGCGCCCACTGGATGTCGTCGATCAGCGCGACGACCGGCATCACTGCCGCGATCGCCTGCATGTGGCGGCGTATCCCCCACGACAGCTCGGCCGCGACGCGCTCGAGGGGCACGGAGGGGAGGGCCGCCGAGGCTTCCTCGAGGCCGAGGAGCACCGCGAGCCGAGCCTGGACCCCGGCCGCGTCGCCATCGAGTGATGCGAGGGTCGCCATCCGCTCGCTGAGCTTCGCGCGCGCCGCCGCGGCGGTGTCGCCCTGGAGAATGCCCGCATCGTCGCGCACGAGATCCATCAGCGGCCAGTACGCGATGCCAGAACCATAGGGTAGGCAGCGCCCACGCAGCACCCGGAACCGCTCCTTGGGGAGCTCGGCGAGCGACTCGCTCGCGAGCCGCGACTTCCCGACTCCCGCCGGCCCGATGATCGTGAAGAGCTGCGGTACGCGCTCGGCGGTGATGCGCTCGATCGCCTCGCCGACCCGATGCGACTCCCGCTCCCGGCCGACGAGCGGCGCGCGCAGCCCCTCCAGCCCTCGCGCTTGCACCGGAACGGAGCTGCGGGCGCGCACCGCCCGGAACGCCGGCACCGGTTTCGACTTGCCCTTCGCGACGATCGCGTCCCGCGGTGCGTACTGGATGGCGGCCCTCGTCAGCCGCTCCGTGAGCGCGCCGACGACGATCTCCCCGGGCGTCGCGTTCTGCTGGAGGCGCGCCGCGACGTTGATGGCGTCGCCCGTGATCGGAAAGTGCTGCTGTGGCTCCTCCGCGACCACGGCCTCGCCGCTGTTGATCCCGATGCGGACGCCCATCTCGACGTCGAGTTCGCGATCGAGCTTCTGGACCAGCTCGCGGATCGCGATTCCCGCGCGCACCGCACGCTCGGCGTCGTCCTCGTGGAGCCGCGGCGTCCCGAAGACGATGAGCAGCGCATCCCCGATGAACTTCTCGACGGCGCCGCCGTACCGCGCGGCGATCTCCTCCGTGCCCGCGAAGTACCGGTTCAGCGCGGCGCGGACGACCTCTGGGTCATGGGTCTCGCCGAGCGAGGTGGAGCCGACGATGTCGGCGAACAGCGCCGTGACGAGCTTCCGCTGCTCGGCCATGCGCCGAGTGTACGGAGGGCCCGCGGTCGGGATGAGCCCTGACCGCGGCACCGTGTCGGCGATCCAGCAGGATCGATCCGGCACGGATCGGGTCGCTTCAGGCGGAGATGCGCGTGCCGTAGCGCGTCCAGCTCCACGCGTGGTGCCTCGCGTCGGCGAGCGCGTGCCCCAGATCCGCGGGAGGCGACGGACGGCATCCGGCGCCAGATCGAGCAGCATATCGACCGGAAGGCGGCGCATCCGGTCACGAATCCGTTCACGGTGGGCGTCGTGTGCGCCTCACGCGAGCGCCGCTTCGAGCTCGGCGCGGTGGTCGTCGAGCCAGTCCACGTGGCGCAGGATCGCGTCGCCGATGCCCCAGCCGGCGAGCTTGGCGAACCCGGCGTCGCCCTCGAGCGCGAGGCGCGCGATGAGCTCCCGCCCGAAGAGCTGGCGCTCGCGGATCGTGGCGACGACGTCGCGACGCTCCTCGAGTCCGTACGCGTCGCAGAACGAGCGCAGACGCCTGGCGAGATCGGCCGTCGCGTATGCGGGGTCGCCGCCGTACAGTGGCACCCAGGTCACGGCGGCCCAGGCGACGTCCCACAGCCGCGGCGCCGGACCGGCGAGGTCCCAATCGATCATCGCGATCGGGCGCTCCTCGCGGAAGACCGTGTTGTACGGCGCCATGTCGTTGTGGCAGACGACCTCGAACCGCCCCGGCGCGACGATGCGCCACGCCGCTCCGGCCGGCGGCGCGAACGTCGCGGCCGCGTCGTGGTACCGCCGGAGGAGCCGGGCCGCCGCGGTCAGCGTCTCCTCGGTGTGGATGAATGGCGCGTCGGCCAGCGGCCATCCGAGCGTGAAACCCTCGACGTAGTCGAGTACCTCGCGGCTCTGCTCGTCGATGCCGCGCACGCGCGGCGCCTCGGAGAACCCCGCGCGCTCGAGGTGCCGCAGGAGCGCGTGGACCGCCGGCGTCCACGGCCCCGTCCGTCTGCGCACGGTGTCGCCGACGCGGACGACCACGCTCAGGTTGCCGCCGGCCAGGATCTCTTCGCTCAACCGTGCGCCGTCGGCCCTGCAGACCGACCGCCGCGCGCCGAAGACCAGCGGACCGACCGTCTCCTTTGCGCGCGTGAGATGCCGGTGATCGGGGCGGGGACCAGCTCCAGGTCGTACGTCAATCGGGCTCGAGAACCTCGGTCGCCGCGGGGTACGTGCCGAGCTCCTGCACCCACGCGCAGCAGGTGCGCATCAGCGCGACCGCCTCGCGCGACGGCGACACGCGCGGATCGCCCTCGAAGTCGAGGTAGAAGACGTAATCCCAGGGAGCGTCGCCGCTGGGCCGCGATTCGATCTTCGTCAGCTGCAGCCCTGCCGTCGCGAAGGGCTGCAGCGACCGCAGGAGTCCGCCGGGGATGTTCGCGGTCGCGTACACGAGGCTCGTCTTCGGCGTCCCCCCGCGCAGCCGCTCCGGGACGGCGTCGCGCGCCCGCTCGGCGCCGTTCGACGCGAGCGCGAAGAAGCGCGTGAAGTTGTCGGTCGCCGTCTCGATCGACTCCGCGAGCACCGAAAGCCCGTACCGTGCAGCCGCGCGCCGGCTCGCGACGGCGGCGATCGTCGCGTCCCCTCCCGCGGCGACCTCCGCGGCCGCGCCCGCGGTATCGAAGGCGACCTCGGGCTCGATGCCGCGCGCGCGGAGGAACTCCTCCACCTGCGCGAGCGCCTGCGGGTGCGACCTCGCCACCCGGACGCCGCCGAGCGTCGCGCCGCCGACGCCGAGCAGGCAGTGGCGCACGCGCACGATCGCCTCGGCGACGATGCGGAGCGAGCCGCGGTGGCGGAGGAGGTCGTAGACGTCCGCGACCGGGCCCGCGTGCGTGTTCTCGACCGGGACGACCGCCGCATCCGCGTCGCCCGACTCGAGCGCCGCGAAGACGTCGGCGAACGTGCGACGCGGCGCCAGCTCGGCGCGTGGGAAGAGTGCGGCCGCGGCCGCTTCCGAGTACGCGCCGGCGAGGCCCTGGTACCCGACGTTCACCGGCCGGTGTACACGGGCGTCCGCCATTCCGGGTGGCGCTCGTCGTCGCCTCGCGCGACCGCGAAGTAGGACGCCGCGATGCGCGCGGTGAGCGGTCCGATGGCGCCGTCACCGACCTGACGCCCGTCGACGCGCACGCAGGGCGCGACCTGCGCGCCGGTGCCGCAGAAGAAGACCTCGTCGGCGATGAACAGCTCCGTGCGGTCGATCTGCCGCTCCACCGTCTCGAGCCCGACGTCCTCACGAGCGAGGTTCATCACGCTGTCGCGCGTGAGCCCCTCGAGGATGTCGTCGGTGACCGGCGGCGTGACCAACACGCCGTCGCGGATCATGAACAGATTCGATCCGCCTCCCTCCGAGACGTGGCCATCGCGCGTGAGGAAGATCGCTTCGTCGGCCTCGTGCTCGTGCGCCTCGTCGACGGCGAGCGCGGTGTTGATGTACGAGCCCGATAGCTTGCCGCGCGCGGGGATCGCGTCGTCGCTCGTGCGGCGCCAGCTCGTGGTCCGCGCCGAGAGTCCGCCGATCGGCAGGTACGCGCCGATCGGGAACGCGTACATCCCGAAGCCGTCCCGCAAACCTCCCAGCGTGACCTTCACCGTGCGCGCCGCCTTGAACGCGAGCGGACGCACGTAGGTATCGGTGCGGAACGCGCACCGGCGGAGCAGCTCGATGCTGAGCTCGCTCAGCTCTTCCGGCGTCGCGGGCAGGCCGATGCGCACGATGCGGCAGGACCTGTGCATCCGCTCGAAGTGCTCGCGGAGCCGGAAGGCGTAGAGCTCCTCGTGTTCGGCGTTCCAGTAGGCGCGGATGCCCTCGAACACCGCGGTCCCGTATTGCAGCGCGTGCGTGGCGATGCTGACCTTCGCATCGCTGAGCGTCATGAACTCTCCGTCGAGGTACGCCCAGCCGGTCTCCGCGATCTCCTGGGCGACCGCCGTCGGCGCCTCCTGCGCTTCGCTGATCGACCTCGCCATGACTCTCCTCCTGCCGCTGGAACGAAAAAGCCTCCCGTTCTCGGGAGGCCTCTGCGCTTCGACTGGTTTGGCGGTCCGCTGCTCTAGCGCGCGCCTCCTACTCCCGCTCCCTGTGGGAGCAGGCCGAAGACGAACACGAACACGATGCCGCCCATCGAGTGCCGAAAGCTACGCGCTCCGGCGATGGCGGTCAAGGCTCCGAGGGCTTCGCCGAATGCGGGGGTCTCGTCCGTAGGCCGATCCGCGAGAAGCCCGCGACGGCCCGGCGAACGCTCGCCGCCACCGGTCTCCTCGATCGGCTGCGCGCGGCCGCCTCGCTCTGACCACGAAGGCGCCGGAGCGTGGAGGCGACGATGTCCGCAACGCGCGCTCCGCTACGCGCGCGCCACGGCCTCTTCGCGGTCCCAGAGGCGCCGCGCGAGCTCGAGCGCGATCACGTCGAGCACCAGCAGGCCGAGCGGCACGACGATGAGCAGCGTGTCCCGCATGTCACTGCCGAGGATGCCTCCGATCAGGCCACCGAAGGCGATGGCGAACCCGGCGATCACGAAACCGCCGATCTGTTGCGCCGCCCGCTGGCTGGAGACGCGCGCCGACGCGACCATCACGACGCTCGTCAGCGTCAACACCACGAGGAAGGACAGGATCGCGAGCCCGAACAGCAGCGTGGGCGGAAGTGCCGCCGCCACGAGCGTCGCGCCGTACAGGCCCCGCGCCGCGACGTAGTAGACGGTCATCGCGATCCACGACAGGACCGTCGCAGGGACGGCGGCAGCCGCGAACTTCCCGGCGACGATGTCGACGTCGCGGATGGGCGCCGCGAGCAGCGGGATCAGCGTCTGCGCCTCCTTCTCTCCCGCGAAGGAGCCCGCTGCCGCGTTCACCGCGCTCGCCGCCGGCAGCAGAGCGGCCTGCACGGCGAAGACGACGATGAGCGTGGTGTTCGGCCGCCCTCCGCGATTGACGAGCAGCAGGAGGACCGGCAGCGCGGCGAAGAACAGGCTCCGCAGGAGCGCCCCCCGGTCGGAGAAGGTGTCGACGATCTCGCGCCACGCGACGGTCCACGCCTTCCTCACGCCCGTGACTCCGCGATGATCGCCAAGTACGCCTCCTCGAGGGTGCGCTCCTCGGGACGGAGGCTCACGACCTGCAGGCCGCCATCGAGTAGCGCGCGAAGCGCGAGCGTGTTCGTCCGCGCCGCATCATGCGTCGTCCACCGGAGCGTCTGGTGCCCGTCCTCCATCGCGCTCGCGTCCACCACGATGCCCGCGGACTCGAGCGCCCGCCGCGCCGCCGCGCCATCCCCCGCGACGACCACGCTGAATGCCGGCCGCGCGGCCCGCCGGAGCTGCGCGGTGGGTCCCTCGCGCACGATGCGCCCGCGATCAACGATGACGACGCGGTCGGCGATGCGCTGCGCCTCATCGAGGTCGTGCGTGCACAGCAGGATCGCGCGATGCTGCGCCCGCAGCGAGATGATCAGCTCCCGCAGCGTCTGGGTCATCTGCGGATCGAGCGCCGTCGCGGGCTCGTCGAGGAGCAGGACCGGCGGATCGTGGAGCAGCGCGCGGGCGATCGCGGCCTTCTGCTTCATGCCCCGGGAGTACGCGCTCAAACGGCGGTCGAGCACATCCCCGAGCCCGAGGAGCTGCGCGAGATCGCGGATGCGTCCTTCGGACGGCCGCACGTCGTATAGCGCCGCGAAGAAGCGCAGATACCGGCGGAGGGTCATGCGCTCGTAGAGCCCGGGCGACTCCGGGACCAGCCCGCAGCGCGCGCGCACCCGCCCCGGCTGCTCCCGGACGGAAAGGCCGGCGACGATCGCGTCCCCGCTGCTCGGCGCGAGGATGCCGCCGATGATCCGGCTGGCCGTGGTCTTCCCGGCGCCGTTCGGGCCAAGGAGCGCGACGATCTCGCCCGCTTCGACACGCAGCGACGCTCCGGAGAGCGCGAGATGCGAGCCGAAACGCCGCGATAGATCACGGACCTCGATCACCACACCAGTATCGTTCGCGTCGTGGACGTGGTCCTCTCGCTCCACGGCCGGCTCGCCACGGCGGTGGTCCTCTATATGGTCCTGATGGGCGTCTGGGGCATCGCGCTCGGGGTGCGCGCGAGCGGCCCCACGCCCAGCTACTTCGGCGCGCTCGTGATCGCCGAGGCCACGGCCGTGGTCCAGGGACTGGTCGGCATACCCATCCTCTTCTCCCGGTCGCCCGCGAACTCGCTGCACCTCCTGTATGGCGTGGCGCTCGCCGTCGCGCTGCCGATGGCCGCGACGCTCGTGCGCGGCAGGCCACCGCGGGCGACGGCGTTCGCCTTCGGGTTCATGTCGCTCTTCGCGGCCGGCCTGGCGGTACGCGGCATCACCACCGCGGCGTGAGCGGCCCCTTCATCGCTCCAGGGCTTGATCTCGCGCCCGATCTCTCGCTCGATGCGCTGCAGGCGCTTCGCGGCGACTTTCTCTACTTCAATGTCGCTGGATCCGGCCCCACCTTCCCGGCCTCGCAACGCGTCGCGGAGCGATTCCGCACCTGGCTGAACGGCGTCGGAATGTTCTCGTATGCCGGCTACGACGCCTACAACGCCGCGCTCGCGCTCACTCGCGGCGACGTGGCGCGCGCGCTCGGCGACGAGGGCGGAGAGGCTCGCGTCGCGCTGATGCAATCGGCGACGGAGGGCCTGAACACGCTCATCCAGGGGCTGCGGCTGCCGGCCGGGGCGACGATCGTGACGACCGCCGAGGAGCACGCGTCGGCGCTGCTGCCGGTCCATCTCCGGCAGCGCGCGGGCGACCGCGTGGTGGTGCTGCCACATCGCGACGACGACAGCTTTCTCTCGTCG
>JALYKU010000003.1 GCA_030774595.1 Chloroflexota bacterium
TCGGAGTCGAGCGCGTCGAGGTCGATCAGCCCGACACAACGATCGGCTCGTCCGGCTCCTCCTCGGCATCGCGGCAGACCTGGATGACCGGCGGGGCGGTGCTCGAGGCGTGCCGCGAGGTGAAGGCGGAGCTTCTCGCGCGTGCGCGGCAATTCGGCCGCTCACCCGACGACCTGGCGGCACTTCTCGACGAGCCTATCGACCGTACGGTCACACACCGCCACCGCGACACCGAGCCGCGAGATGTGAAAACGCAGAACCAGGGCCATGTCGCGTTCCTTTTCGCCGCGCACCGCGCGGTCGTCGACGTCGACGTGGACACCGGCCTCGTGAAGGTCGTTCAGATCGCGACGGCGCAGGATGTCGGTAAGGCGATCAACCCGGTCGCCGTCGTGGGTCAGATCGAAGGTGGCATCGCCCAAGGCCTCGGACTCGCGGTCATGGAGGAGGTGGTGCTCCGCGACGGCCTCGTTCGCAATGCCTCATTCACCGACTACCTGCTGCCGACTACGCTCGACATGCCGCCGGTCGTAACCGTGCTCATCGAGTACCCGCATCCCGAGGCGCCGTATGGCGCCAAAGGGGTCGGCGAGCCACCGACGATATCGAGCACACCCGCGATCGTGGCCGCGATCCGCGCGGCGACAGGGAAAGAGCTCAACCGGGTGCCCATCCGTCCAGACGACATCGTCTTCGGCTCTCCGTACCGGTCGGGCTGGCGCATCGCACCGGGCGACGATCCGCGCCGCGCGGTGCGTGCCTAATAGAGGGCGATGCCCTCCTCTCCGCCCGACGACGCGCGTCGCATCTTCAGCGGGATCGGAGCCACGTACGACAGAGCCGGCGCCGTTCTCTCGTTCGGTCAGGACGCACGCTGGCGTGCGCGCCTTGTCGACTCGTTGCACGCCGCGTCGGGCGATGTCGTGCTCGACGTCGCGACGGGGACGGGGCTTGTGGCGCGCGCGGTCAGCGAACGCTATAGATGCGAGGTCATCGGGCTCGACCGCAGTTCGGACATGCTCTCCGCTGCGGCGGCTCGCGACGGACACATTCCTCTGGTGTGCGCGCGCGCCGAGTCGCTGCCGTTCGCGGACGAGTCGTTCGATCACCTGACCTTCACGTACCTCCTCCGCTACGTCGACGACCCGGCTGCGACCATGCGCGAGCTCGCTCGGGTCGTCCGACCCGGAGGACGCATCGCCGCGCTCGACTTCGGCGTTCCGCCGAATCCGCTGCTTCGAGCGATGTGGCGTGCGTACACCTCGATCGGACTACCCGTGATCGGCCGCGCGATCTCGCAGCAGTGGGCCGGCGTCGGCGCATTCCTCCGAGGAAGCATCGAGCGCTTCGACGCGGCGCACACTCAGCACGACGTCGAGCGGTATTGGCGTGAGGCGGGACTTGTCGACGTCCATCTCACGCGTATGAGCTTCGGGGCGGGACGCGTGATGACCGCGAAGAAGGCCGACCCGACCGAAACCCTCTCTTCGCGACGGGGACCCCCCGGCCCCGGACGCCGGGGCTGGCTCCCCATCGCGCGGGGGCCCTCGGTCGGGTCGGCCCTTGATGGCGCGGCCTTCTACGCGCTCAGGCCGGGCGGCCTACGCGACTACTGGACGCTCCTACATCCGCCGTACACGCTCTGGCATCTCTCTTACGTGCTCCTAGGCGCCGCATTGGCTCCGATGCCGGATCCGCGTGTCGTCGCCGGCTCACTAATTGCGTTCTTTCTCGCTGTCGGCGTCGCGTCGCATGCCTTCGATGAGCTCCAAGGGAGGCCTCTGGGCACCCGCATTCCTTCGAGCGTGCTTCTCGTGATTGGCTCGCTCGGACTTGTCGGTGCAGTGTCCCTCGGCGTGATCGCGGCATCGCAGCTCGGTCCGTCGTTTCTCGCGCTCGTCGCGATCGGCGCGCTGCTAGTGATTTCCTACGGTCTCGAGATTCCGGTCGTCCACTCCGACATCGGATTCGCGCTCGCGTGGGGCGGATTTCCCGTCGTCGCGAGTGCGCTTGCGAATGGGGCGCCGGTGCTCGCCACCGCGGCGGCGGCGATCGGGGCATCTCTTCTTTCTTTGGCGCAGAGGCGTC
>JALYKU010000004.1 GCA_030774595.1 Chloroflexota bacterium
CGGAAGAGCCGCCGGAAGACCAAGGTCGGCACGGCGGTGTCCGCGAAGCAGCCAAAGACCGTCATCGTCGAGGTGGAGCGGCAGCGGGAGCACCCGCTCTACGGGAAGGTCATCCGCCTGCGGAAGCGGTTCGCCGCCCACGACGCCGCCGCGGAAGTCAAGGCCGGTGACATCGTGCGCATCCAGGAGAGCCGGCCATTCAGCGCGACCAAGCGCTGGGCGGTCGTCGAGGTGCTGTCCCGCGCCGGTGAGGCGCAGGCCGCGGCGCCGCGGGCGGCCGATGTAGAGAAGGCGCTCGAAGCGTCCGAAGGCTCGGGCGCGCTGCTCACGCCCGAACGCGCCGAGTCCGCCGAAGCCTCCGCGCGCGCGGAATCTCCGGCAGAAGCGCGAGCGGAATAACGACGACACATGATCCGCCCGTACACGCGCGTCCGGTGCGCGGACAACACCGGGGCCCGCGAGCTGTCGGTGATCCGCGTGCTCGGCTCGTCGACCGGCACGACCGCGGAGATCGGCGACGTCTTCATCGCGACGGTGAAGCAGGCCATCCCGAACGCCCAGGTGAAGAAGGGCGACGTGGTGCGGGCGGTCGTCGTCCGGCAGACGAAAGAGGTGCGGCGTCGTGACGGGTCGCTCATCAGGTTCGACGACAACGCGGCCGTGCTGCTCAATCCGCAGGATCAGCCACGCGGCACGCGCATCTTCGGGCCCGTGGCGCGTGAGCTGCGCGAGCGCAACTTCATGAAGATCGTCTCGCTCGCGCCGGAGGTCCTCTAGGTGGAGCGCATGCGGATCCGCAAGGGCGACGAGGTCATGGTCATCGCGGGGAAGGATCGAGGCAAGCGCGGCCGCGTCCAGGAAGTGCGGCCGGCCGCGGGCCAGCTGGTCGTCGCGGGCGTGAACGTGTCGAAGCGCCACACCAAACCGAACCCGAACAAGCAGCAGAAGGGTGGGATCGTCGACCACCCGATGCCCCTCGCGGCCGGCAAGGTCATGGTCGTGTGCCCCCACTGCGGGAAGCCCACGCGCGTCGCCCACCGGATCGACGAGGACACGAAGGAGCGCCTCTGCAAGCGCTGCGGGGAGACGATCGTGGAGAGTAAGGAATGAGCGAGTCACGGCTTCGCCGGGGCGAGCGAATCCCACCAGCCTTGAGCGGTGTGCGGGCCTTGGCCCGGCAGATTGATCAGGAGGCCAAGGAATGAGTCCCTCGGCGAAGTCGACGCCAAAGTCGACGGAGAAGTCGACCTCCGCGAAGACGACCAGTCCCGCGAGGACCGGGAAGAGCACGCGGGCGTCGAAGTCCGCCGCGCCCGCGCCGATGCCCGCGATGCCGGAGGGCCCGATCGACTGGCCCATCCCCGGACTCAAGCAGCGGTATGCGTCGGCCGTGCGGGATGAGCTGCGCAAGACGTTCGCGTACGGGAACGTCATGCAGGTGCCGCGGGTCGAGAAAGTCACGCTGAACATCGGCATGGGAGAGGCGATCGGGAACGGCAAGGCGATGGACGCGGCCGCGGCGGATCTCGCCGCGGTGACCGGCCAGCGGCCGGTCGTGACGCGCTCGCGTAAGGCGATCTCGAACTTCCGCCTGCGGGTGGGCATGCCCATCGGCCTCAAGGTGACGCTCCGGGGAGACCGCATGTGGTACTTCCTCGAGAAGCTCCTGACGGTCGCTCTGCCGCGCATCCGCGACTTCCAGGGTGTTCCGGACAAGAGCTTCGACGGGCGCGGCAACTACTCGCTCGGTCTGAAAGAGCAGCTGGTGTTCCCGGAGATCGAGTACGACAAGATCGACCGCTTGCGCGGGCTGGAGGTCACCATCGTCACCACCGCGAAGACGGACGAGGAGGGGCGAGCGCTCCTCCGCAACCTCGGGATGCCGTTCCGGACGGTACCCGAAGGCGCTGGGCGTTAAGGGGGAACGAAGAGAACGAATGGCGAAGAAGAGCTTGCTCCTGAAATCACAGCGCCCGCCGAAGCACAAGGTGCAGGCGTATCACCGGTGCCAGGTCTGCGGCCGCCCCCGCGGGTACATGCGAAAGTTCGGGCTGTGCCGGATCTGCTTCCGAGAGCGCGCGCTCATGGGCGAGCTGCCCGGCGTGACCAAGTCGAGCTGGTGAGGACGTGAGCATCGAAGAGACGGCGCAAGACGCCCCCGTCGCTCCGCCCCCTGCGGCGGTACCGGCCGAGCCGACCGCCGCTCCCGCCGAAGCCCCGCGCGTGGCGCGGGTCGGCCCCGGCCGGGTCGTGACGCCCAAGAAGGGCCGGCCGCGTGGTGGCGGACCGCCGAACGACCCTGTCGCCGACATGCTGACGCGCCTCCGGAACGGCGTCGCCGCGCGCCACCAGTCGGTGACGATGCCCGCGAGCACGATGAAGGCCGAGGTGGCCCGCATCCTCAAGAGCGAGGGGTTCATCGGCGGTTTTGAGCAGCAGAGCGGACAGCTCGTCCTGCGGCTCAAGTACATCGGCGGCAAGGTCCCGGCGGTGGCCGGACTCCGGCGCATCAGCCGCCCGGGACTGCGCGTGTACGCGCGGAAGACGGAGATGCCGCGCGTTCTCGGCGGCCTCGGGATCGCGATCGTCTCCACGTCGTCGGGGCTCATGACCGGCCGCGAGGCCGAGCGGAAGGGTCTCGGAGGGGAAGTGGTCGCGCATGTGTGGTAGCTCGTGAGCCGGATCGGAAAGCTGCCCGTACCCCTGCCGCAGGGCGTCGAGGTGCGCATCGAGGGCCAGGCGGTCACGGTGAAGGGCCCCAAGGGCGAGCTGCAGCGCACCTTCCACCCGCTCGTTGCGCTCGCGCGCCACGACGGGACGGTCACTGTCGATCGGGCGAACGAGACCCCGCAGGCGCGCGCGCTGCACGGGCTCTCCAGGACGCTCCTCGCGAACATGGTCGCCGGTGTGACGATGGGGTTCACGCGCGACCTCGAGATCAGCGGTACCGGCTACCGCGCGGCGCTCACAGGCAAGAAGCTGCAGCTCTCGCTCGGTTTCTCGCACCCCGTAGAGATCGATCCGCCCGCCGGGATCGCGTTCACGCTCGACACTCCGCAAAGGCTGAAGGTGTCCGGGATCGACAAGGAGCTCGTCGGCGAGATCGCGGCCCGCATCCGCGCCCTCCGGGTGCCTGACCCGTACAAGGCGAAGGGCGTGAAGTACGCGGGCGAACGCATCCGACGCAAGGCCGGTAAGGCCGGCAAGGTCGGCGCGAAGGCATGAGGAGGACGGGATGACCGCGACACGGCTCGTGGCGCGCGCGCGGCGGCACGCGCGCGTCCGGCAGCGAGTCCGCGGGACGGCAGAGCGGCCCCGGCTGGCGGTGTTCCGCTCGGTGACGCACATCTACGCGCAGCTGATCGACGATGTGTCCCGCCGTACGGTGGCCGCTGCCTCGACGCTCGAGGCCAAGGACGTGACGGGATCGAAGATCGAGGGGGCCAAGGCGGTCGGGACACGGCTGGCCGGCAAGGCGAAGGCCGCGGGCATCGCCGGCGTCGTCTTCGACCGAGGCGGGTACCGGTATCACGGCCGCGTTCGCGCACTGGCCGAAGCCGCCCGCTCCTCCGGCCTGGAGTTCTAGGGTGCCGCGCATCGAAACGAATCGTCTCGAGCTGACCGAGCGCGTCGTGCAGATCAACCGCGTCTCCAAGGTCGTGAAGGGCGGCCGCCGCTTCAGCTTCTCCGCGATCGTGGTCGTCGGGGATGGGCGCGGTCACGTCGGCGCCGGCCTCGGCAAGGCCGACGAGGTGCCCGACGCGATCAAGAAGGGCGTCGAGGACGCGAAGAAGCACGTCATGCTCGTTCCGCTCCTCGATCGGACGATTCCGCACCCGGTGACGGCGGACTTCGGCGCGGCGCGCGTTCTGCTCAGGCCGGCGTCGAAGGGGACAGGCGTCATCGCGGGTGGCTCCGTGCGCGCCGTCGTCGAGTCGGCGGGCATCCACGACATCCTCTCCAAGTCGCTCGGAAGCTCGAACCCTGTGAACGTGGTGCGGGCTGCCATGCGCGCGCTCGAACAGCTGCGCTCGGCCGACCGCGTGCGTGAGGTCCGTGGCCTCGCGGCGCCGCGGGCGCGTGAGGAAGCCGAAGCGGCGGCGGTGGCCGAGTGACCGAGGTGCGCATCCACCGGCATAGGAGCGCCATCGGCGAGAAGGTCGAGGCACGGCGCACCCTCGTCGCGCTGGGTCTGCGGCGGACCGGATCGCGCGTCGTGCACGAGGACTCGCCGGCGCTTCGCGGGATGCTTCGCCGGGTCGCGCACCTGGTCACGGTCGAAGAGCCGAAGTCGTGAAGCTGCACGAGCTCAAGCCGCCAAAGGGCAGCCGGCGGCCGCCGCGCCGGCTCGGCCGGGGCACGGGCGCGGGTCAGGGCACGACGGCGGGCCGCGGAACGAAGGGCCAGCTCGCGCGATCCGGTCCGGGGCTCCCGGCCTGGTTCGAGGGCGGCCAGACGCCGCTGCACATGCGCGTGCCAAAGCTGCGCGGTTTCACGAACCGCCTCCGCCGCGACTACGTGGCTGTGAACGTGGGCGTGCTCGCGCAATACGCCGTCGACGGCAAGGTCTCCCCGGAGAGCCTGGCGGCCAAGGGGCTGATCGACCGCGAGCGGCGGGTGAAGATCCTCGGCGAGGGTTCGCCGGCGGGCACGCTCGAGGTACGCGCCCACGCGATCTCCGCCACCGCGCGCCGGAAGATCGAAGCCGCGGGCGGTTCCGTGGTCCTTATCGAGGGCGACTGACCCCGGTGAGCATGTTCACCGCGCTCATCGACGCGTTCCGGGCGCCCGATCTCCGCAACAAGATCCTGTTCACGCTCGGGATGCTCGTCGTCTTCCGGTTCCTCGCGCACGTGCCGCTGCCCGGTGTGAACCAGGCGCAGCTGGCGAACGTGCTCCAGAACAACCAGCTGTTGAACCTGCTCGACCTGTTCTCGGGAGGCGGCCTGGCCCGGCTGTCGGTCGTCGCGCTCGGAGTGAACCCCTACATCAACGCCTCGATCATCATGACGCTCCTCAACCAGACGATCCCCGCGCTGGAGCGGCTCTCGAAGGAGGGCGAGTTCGGGCGCAACAAGATCAACCAGTACACGCGCATCCTGACCGTGCCGCTCGCCCTGCTGCAGGGGACGGGCATCGCGATCTTCTTCAAGAACTCCGGTGTCATCAGCGAATTCGGCCTCGGAAGCATCGGCCTGACGGTCGCGATCCTCGCGACGCTGACCGCGGGCACCCTGATCCTCATGTGGCTCGGAGAGCTCATCAGCGAGAACGGGATCGGCAACGGCATCAGCTTCATCATCTTCGCGGGGATCGTGGGACGGCTCCCCACCACCGTGGCGCAGACCGTCCAGGTGCAGGAGAACTACCTCATCCTCGGCGTGTACGCGCTCATCGCCGTGGGGGTCATCGCGGCGATCATCTTCATCCAGGAAGGGCAGCGGCGGATCCCTGTCCAGTACGCCAAGCGGGTTCGCGGGACGCGGATGTATTCGGGTGGCTCCACGCACATCCCGCTGCGGGTCAACAGCGCGGGAGTGATCCCGATCATCTTCGCGATCTCGATCCTGCTGCTCCCGACCCAGATCGCGCAGTACTTCACCAACAGCGAGACGGAGTGGCTGCGCAACCTGTCCACCGGGATCGTCGGGGCGTTCCAGAACGCCTTCCTCTACAACAGCCTGTACTTCTTCCTTGTCGTCGCCTTCACGTTCTTCTACACCGCCTTCACGTTCGTCCCCAACGACGTCGCCGACAACATCAAGCGCTACGGTGGATTCATACCCGGGATCCGTCCGGGGCGCCCGACCGCGGAGTTCCTTGGTCGGGTCGTGACGCGCATCACGATCGCGGGCGCCCTGTTCCTGGGCGTCGTCGCGGTGATGCCGACGCTCGTCGGCGACCTGACCGGCGTCCAGACGCTGCGCCTCGGCGGCACGAGCATCCTGATCGTCGTGGGCGTGGTGGTCGAGACGATGAAGCAGCTCGAGGCGCAGCTGCTGATGCGGAGTTACGAAGGCTTCATCCGATAGGTGGCCATGCCGACGCCCGCGCGTCCCGAGGGCGAGCTCATCTTCATCGGCCCTCCCGGCGTGGGCAAGGGAACGCAGGCGCGCCTGCTCGCGGACCGGCATGGCTGGCTGCACCTGGCGACCGGCGATCTCTTCCGCGAGCACGTGGGTCTCGGGACGGAGCTCGGGAAGCTGGCCGAGACCTACATGAGCAAGGGCCTCTACGTGCCGGATGAGATCACCGTCGGCATGGTGCGGTCCCGGCTCTCCGAGATCGACGCGGGCCGGCGCGTGATCTTCGACGGCTTTCCCCGCACCGTGGCGCAGGCGGGCGCGCTGGACGCGCTGCTCGAGACTCTTGACCGCCATGTCGCGCGCGTCGTCCTCATCGAGGTGCCGCGCGACGAGCTGCTGCGGCGCGTGGGCGCCCGCGCCACCTGCACGAACTGCCAGACCGTGTACTCGCTCGCGGTCCAGCCTCCGAAGGTCAACGGGGTCTGCGATCGCTGCGGCAGCACCGTCGTGGCGACTGCGCGCGCCGACGACGCGCCCGAGGTGGTCCGCCGCCGGCTCGAGGAATATGACGCGCAGACCAAGCCCGTGGTCGAGCACTACAGCGGACGTGGGCTGCTGTCGCGCGTGGACGGCGTCGGCCGCATGGAGGAGGTGACGGAACGGCTGTTCAAGGCGATCGCCGCGTGATCACCCTGAAGACGCCGCAGGACACGGCGCGGATGCGCGATGCCGGGCGAGTGGTCGCGGCCATGCTGGCGCGCTGCCGCGCGGCGCTCCGGGCGGGGATCACGACCGGCGAGCTCGACCGCATCGCCGCCGAAGAGCTGCGCCGCCACGGCGCGAAGTCGTCGTTCCTCGGCTACTACGGCTACCCGGCGACGATCTGCACGTCGGTGAACGAAGAGATCGTCCACGGGATCCCCGGCCGCCGGAAGCTCCGCGAGGGAGACATCGTGGGGATCGACGCGGGCGCGATCATCGACGGGTGGCACGCCGACGCGGCCATCACGCTGCCCGTCGGTCAGGTCTCGGCCGAGGCGTCCCGTCTGTTGGCGGCCACCGAAGAGGCGCTGCGCCGCGGGATCTCGGCGGCGCGGGTCGGCGGGCGGCTCGGCGACATCGGTGCTGCGGTCCAGCGCTACGCGGAGGCGGAGGGCTACTCGATCGTACGCAATTACGTGGGCCACGGGATCGGGCGCGCGATGCACGAGGACCCACAGGTCCCCAACTACGGCCAGCCGGACCGCGGCCTCCTCATCAAGGACGGCCTCTGCATCGCGATCGAGCCGATGGTCAACCTGGGGGAGGCCGGCACCCGAACGCTCGACGACCAATGGACGGTCGTGACGGCCGACGGCAGCCTGTCTGCCCATTTCGAGCACACGCTGTGGTGCACCGCGGCGGGCCCGGTGGTGCTGACGGCGGCAGATGGGTCCGCGGCGGTCGCCGCCTGACCGATCTGCGGGCGGTCGTCGTCAGGACCTCCGGCGCGGCATCCGCACCTTGAGGCACGTTCGGGCGCGGAACGGTTGCGGCCGGCGGGCTGTTTTGGTACAGTTTTCACTCCCGTGGCAGTGTGCCGCGGAGCTTTTTGTGTCTGGAGCGTATGGCAACAAGTAGATCGAACAACAAGGACGTCATCGAGGTGGAGGGCACCGTCGCCGAGGCTCTCCCGAACGCGATGTTCAAGGTCGACCTGCAGAACGGCCACGCGGTCCTGGCTCACATCTCGGGAAAGATGCGGATGAACTTCATCCGTGTCGTCCCCGGCGACAAGGTGCTCGTCGAGCTCTCGCCGTACGACCTGAAGCGGGGGCGGATCACGCGCCGAGTGCGGTATTGAGACCGCACCGATGAGAACAACGTCGCTACGAGTCGTGGAAAACGGGCGGGGTCGCAACCAAGAAATGAATGGCGAACCGGAAGGCGCCGTTGATGGCGTCGTGGAAAACGGGCTGGACCGCGATCGGTCACGAAGGGCAAAACTGAACGCGTCGAGAACAGACGGGGTCGCAACCAACAAATGACGGGCGAAGCGGAACGCGCTGTAGATGGCGTCACGCGTCCCAACAAAGAGCGAGCGGCGA
The DNA here is from genome assembly GCA_030774595.1 of Chloroflexota bacterium. Next base: position 8,114 of record JALYKU010000004.1, read on the forward strand.
AACGGAAGGCGTCGTTGAAACAATGAAAGTCCGGGCATCGGTCAAGAAGCGCTGCGATAAGTGCAAGATCATCCGCCGTGAAGGCGTGATCCTGGTGATCTGCCCTGAGCCCAAACATAAGCAGAGGCAGGGCTAGCCATGGCTCGGATCGCCGGAGTCGACATCCCACGCGAGAAGCGCGTCGACGTGTCGCTGCGCTACATCTACGGCATCGGACCCACGACCGCGCGGCAGGTGCTCGACGACGCGCGCATCGCCCACGGCATCCGCGTGCGGGACCTCACGGAGCCGCAGATCTCGCGCATCCGTGAGCTCGTCGATCGCGGCTTCACGGTGGAGGGCGACCTTCGCCGCGAGATCGCGCTGAACATCAAGCGACTCCAGGAGATCAACAGCTACCGCGGGCTGCGCCACCGGCGCGGCCTGCCGACGCGCGGACAGCGCACGCGGACGAACGCGCGCACCCGCCGCGGCGCCCGCAAGACGGTCGCCGGCCGCAAGAAGGCGGTCTCCAAGACCTGAGCACGGCCGCGGGCATCGCGGCTCGCGGACCCTGCCGGCGTGGGAACGCAGAGAGCAAGCGACGAAGGATGGGACTTGGCACAAGAGACAACGAAACCCGCAGCGCGGCCGGCGCAGGCACAGACGGAGCAGCCGAAGCCCGCGCCACGGCGCAAGCGCGAGAAGCGCGTCGTCCCTCGGGGCGCCGCGCACATCCGCGCGTCGTTCAACAACACCATCGTGTCGCTGACGGACCCCGCGGGGAACGTGCTCGCGTGGTCGTCCGCCGGCGCGTCCGGATGGAAGGGTTCGCGCAAGAGCACCCCTTACGCCGCGCAGATCACCGCGGAGAACGCGGCCAAGAAGGCGATGGAGCAGGGGCTGAAGACCATCGAGGTATTCGTCCGCGGCCCGGGCGCGGGCCGGGAAGCGGCGATCCGCGCGCTCGAGGCCTCGGGCCTCGAGGTCACCGCCATCACGGACGTCACGCCGATCCCGCACAACGGCTGCCGCGCGCCGAAACGGCGCCGCGTGTAGTGACAGGCCGCTAGGAAGAGGAGAGCAGATGGCGCGCTATACCGGGCCCGTGTGCAGGCTGTGCCGCCGCGAGGCGATGAAGCTCTACCTGAAGGGCGAGAAGTGCGTGACGAAGTGCACGCTCGAGAAACGCAACTCGCCGCCGGGCATGCACCAGCAGCGGCGCCGCAAGGTGTCGGACTTCGCGCTCCAGCTGCGTGAGAAGCAGAAGCTGCGGCGGATGTTCGGGGTGCTCGAGGCACAGATGAAGATCACCTTCGAGCGCGCCACCGAGCGGAAGGGCGCGACCGGTGACGTGCTGCTGCAGCTGCTCGAAAGCCGGCTCGACAACGTCGTGTATCGCGCGGGATTCGCGAAGTCTCGCGCCCAGGCGAGACAGCTCGTGACGCACGGCCACATAACGGTCAAGGGTCGCCGGGCGAAGACGCCGAGCAGCGCGGTCGCCGCGGGTGACGTCGTCGCGGTGCACGAGGCCAGCCGCGGATCGAGCTACTTCACAGAGATGATCGCGTGGGCCAAGACGCAGGTGCGGCCGGGCTGGCTCGAGGTCGACCCCGAGGCGTTCACCGCCCGGGTGCTCGCGCTTCCGTCGCGGCGGGAGATCGAGACGCAGGTCGACACGCAGCTCATCGTCGAGCACTACTCGCGGTGACCGCTCGCCGGTAGCGTCAGGAAGGAAGAAGCATGTCCATCGTGGAATTGGAGTACCCCAAGATCGAGCGTGTGGAGGGCGACGACCGCTACGCGAAGTTCGTGTGCGAACCGCTTCCCGCGGGGTACGGGACGACGCTCGGCAACTCGCTCCGCCGGGTGCTGCTCAGCTCTCTCCCGGGCGCGGCCATCACTGCCGCGCGGGTGCGGGGCGTCGCGCACGAGTTCTCGACCATCCCCGGCGTCAAGGAGGACGTCGTCCAGATCGTCCTCAATCTCAAGCTCGTTCGCGTCCGCTCGTTCGCCGGAGAGCCGGTGACCCTCACGCTCGAGAAGGAAGGCCCCGGCGACGTTACCGCCGCGGACATCGCCACGACGAGCGACATCGAGATCGTGAACCCGGAGGCCCACATCGCGACGCTCGAGCCCGAGGCCTCGCTGTGGATGGAGCTGACCGTCGAGACCGGACGTGGCTTCCACGCGGCCGACCGGAAGGAGGGGCTGCCGATCGGAGTGATCCCGATCGACGCCCTGTTCAGCCCGGTGCGCAAGGTCAACTTCAACGTCGAGAACACCCGGGTCGGGCAGGTCACGAACTACGACCGCCTGATCCTCGAGGTCTGGACGGACGCGACGACGCATCCCGACGAGGCCGTGGCGCAAGGCTCGCAGATCCTGGTCCAGCAGTTCTCGCTGTTCTCGGGGCTCACGCGGTCGCAGGCCGCGCTCGCAACACCCGCGCAGGGCAACGGCAGCGCGCTGCCGCCGGCGATCGCAGACATGCCGATAGAGGACCTCGACCTGCCGCAGCGCGCCTTCAACTCGCTCAAGCGGCACGGCATCACCAAGGTCGGCCAGCTGCTTCAGACCCCTGACGAGGAGCTGCTGCGGATGCGCAACTTCGGCAAGAAGTCGCTCGACGAGATCAAGGAGCGGCTCGTGTTCCGCGGCCTGGTCGACGCGCCTCCCCCCGCGGAGGAGCAGCCGGCGGATGAGGTGGAATTCGTCCTGTCATCGGTGGGCGACCTCTCGCCCGATCCCGATGCCGTGGACGAGCGCGAAGCGCCTGGCAGCCACGCCGTTCCGGCCAGCGACGAGCTCCCCGCGGACGACACCGAGGCGGACCTCTTCGACGACGACGAGGAGGACCAGCGGTAGTGCCGCACCAGGCGCACCAGCGGACGTTCGGACGGAAGAGCGGCCATCGCCGCGCGATGCTGCGGAACCTGACGCTGTCGGTATTGCGTTATGAGAAGGTCCGCACGACGGAGGCGAAGGCCAAAGAAGTGCGCGGCTTCGTCGACAGGATGATCAATCTGGGCAAGGACGGCTCCCTCTCGGCTCGGCGGCGGGCGCTCGCGTGGCTACCGGAGCCCGAGATCGTCGAGAAGGTGTTCACCGACCTCGCCGCGCGCTATCCGGGCCGGGGCTCCGGCTATCTCCGGCTGTCGCACCTGAGCCGGCGGGTGGGCGACAGCGCTCCGCTCATGCTCCTCGAGCTCGTCCCGGGTGTCGAGGAGGAGAAGGAGAAGGAGAAGCGGGCCGAGGCCGAGGCGAAGCCAAGGCGGCGCCTGCGGCTGCCGAGGCGGCGCGCGTCCGCGGCGGCTGCCGAGGGCCCTCCCACGGACAAGCCGGCGCCGACCAGGCGAAGGGACGCGAAGGCGGCAGGGGAGGGCAAGGCCTAACGCTCAACTGGAAGGGAGTCGTCGCCTACGACGGCACCCGGTACGCGGGCTTCCAGATCCAGCCGAACGCACCGACGATCCAAGGTGAGCTCGAGCGGGCGCTCGGGATCCTCTGCATGGAGCGGGTCCGGGTCACCGGTGCGGGCAGGACGGACGCCGGGGTGCATGCGACCGGACAGACGGTCAGCTTCCAGATCACGGGCGCGCTCGACCAGGCGACACTCCGGAGAGGGGTAAACGCCCTGCTCCCCGCGGACATCGCGGTGCCGACGCTGGAGCCGGCGGTGGACGATTTCCACGCCCGCTTCTCGGCGACGGGCCGCGCATATGAGTACCGGATACGGAACGCGCCGGTCCGCCGGCCCCTCGAGCGGCTGTACGAGCAGTGGGTCCCGCAGACGCTGGATCATTCCGCGCTCGACGGCGCCGCCGCGGCACTGGTCGGGACCATCGACTTTTCGGCCTTCGCCTCGGGCACCGGCGGGGTCCGCACGGTGCGGCGAGCGAGCTGGACACGGGACCAGGAGGGCCTCCTGCGCTTCGGCATCGAGGCGGACGCGTTCCTCCGGGGGATGGTCCGGGCTATCGTCGGTACATTGCTCTGGGTGGGGCGCGGGAAGATCTCCGTCGAGCGCTTCGGCGAGATCCTCGCGAGCCGCGACCGCGCGCAGGCGGGACCCAGCGCGCCACCGGCCGGGCTGTGCCTGGTGGCCGTGCAGTACGACGTACATTCCGCGGCGGATACACGCGAAGACGAGGAAGGAGCCGGCGACGGAGAATGAGCGTGAATAAGACGCACGCGGTGAAGGCGAGCGAGATCGAGCGCAGGTGGCGCGTCGTCGACGCGGACGGCGAGACGCTCGGCCGCCTCGCCACGCGCATCGCCGTGATCCTTCGGGGCAAGCACAAGCCCACGTTCTCGATGCACCTCGACGTCGGAGACCCGGTCATCGTGGTGAACGCCGCGAAGATCCGCGTGACCGGGAAGAAGCTTACGGACAAGCAGTACATCCGGCACTCCGGATACCCGGGCGGCCTGAAGTCCGAGACGCTCGAGCGACTGCTGAAGCGCAGGCCGGAAGAGGTCGTGAGACGGGCCGTGCGGGGGATGCTTCCGCAGAACCGGCTGGGCGAGAAGACCGTGCGCAAGCTCCACGTGTACGCCGGACCCGACCACCCGCACGCCGCGCAGAAGCCGCGACAGCTCGCCGAGGAGAAGCGATGAAGAGCACGCCGTATTTCCAGGGGACCGGACGGAGGAAGACGAGCGTCGCGCGGGTCCGGCTCGTGCCCGGCGAGGGCACCGTCATCGTCAACGGCAAGCCTCTCGAGGAATTCTTCGGTCGGGACGGCGCGCCGGAGCTTGCCGTCCAGCCCTTCGTGGTGACGAACACCGCGCGGCGGTTCAACGTGATGATCAAGGTCGAAGGTGGCGGGGTCTCCGGCCAGGTCGGGGCGATCTCCCACGGCATATCGCGCGCGCTCCTGCAGGTGGACGCGGAACACCGGCCGGCGCTGCGCCGCGCCGGACTGCTGACGCGAGACCCTCGCGCGAGGGAGCGCAAGAAGCCGGGGCTCAAGAGGGCGCGCAAGGCGCCCCAGTACACGAAGCGCTAGGCTCGCCACCGCACGCTCGGCAGGCGCACACTACCGACATGTCCTCCGGCCACGACTTCAATCACAAGGTCGCCCTCGCCTCGGGCCTGCGCAGCCTCCAGAGTGGCCGGCTGCGGCAGGCGGAGGAGCAGTTCCGCTACCTCGTCTCGAAATTCCCTCACCACGACGGTGGCTATCGCGGCCTGGCCAAGGTCCTGGTGCGGCTGGACGACCACGCCGCCGCGCTGGAGACGCTCCGCGCAGGGGCGCCGGCGCTCGCGAAGGCCGGCGAGCGACAGGGAGCCATCACCCTCCTGCGCGAGGCCGTGCAGCTGGCGCCGTGCGACCTGTCGGCGCACCGGCGGCTGGGCGCGGCGCTCGCGCTCGCTGGCGAAAACGACGCCGCCGTCGTGGAGTACCGTCGCTTCATCGACGAGGCCGTCGCCGCCGGGGACGTCGAGCGCGCCAAGCTCGAAGCGCGCTACGCGCGCGAGATGCTCCCGGCATCCCGAGATCTCACGTCGCTCCGCGATGCGGCACAGGGG
>JALYKU010000005.1 GCA_030774595.1 Chloroflexota bacterium
CCGCCGACGCACTTCAAAGCGGCCGCTGAGATCACACCTTCGGGCGTGCCACCGACACAGTAGAGCATGTCGACGCCGCTTCCCGGCCGCGCCGCGGCGATGGCCGCTGCCACGTCCCCGTCGCGGATCAGGTGCACCCGGGCGCCCGCGGCGCGCAGCTCGAGGATCAGGTCGTTGTGCCGGTCGCGCTCGAGGACGACGACGTCGACCTCGCGCGGCGTCTTCGTGAGCGCCTCGGCGACGCGGTTCACGTTCTCGGTCGGGGTCCGCGTGATGTCGATCGCGTCGATCGCGCGCGGCCCGACGGCGATCTTCTCCATGTAGAACGCAGCACCCGGGAAGAGCATCGTGCCGCGCTCTGCAACCGCGATGACGGCGATCGCGTTCGGCTGACCGAGTGCGGTCAGCCGGGTGCCTTCGAGCGGGTCGACGGCGACGTCCACCTCCGGCCCCTCGCCGTTGCCGACCGCCTCGCCGTTGAAGAGCATCGGCGCCTTGTCCTTCTCTCCTTCGCCGATCACGACGACGCCGCGCATGCGCACCGTGTCGAGCACGCTCCGCATCCCGTCGACCGCCGCCTGGTCGGCGGACTCCTTCTCGCCGCGGCCGATCCACCGGGCCGCGGCCATCGCGGCCGACTCCGTCACGCGGACGAGCTCGAGCGCGATGTTGCGGTCGGGTGCGGGCCTCTCCACGGCGCGGGATCCTACATTCGTTCGGGCGCCTCCACCCCGACGAGGTCGAGCGAGCGGGCGATCACGATCTGCGCCGCCCGGCAGAGTGCGAGGCGGAACGCCTGCTGGTCGCTCTCGAGCACACGGTGCTCGTGGTAGAAGCGGTGAAAGTCGTCCGCAACCCGGATCGCGTACGTCGGAATCCCCTGCGGGCCGCGCTTCTCGGCGGCTTCGGCCGCGACCGCCGGGAACTCGGCCAGGCGCTTCACGAGCTCCCGCTCCTCGGGCGCAAGCGGGGACCGCAGCTCCGGTGACACCTCGGCGTCGCCCGCGTTGCGCAAGATCCCCGCGATCCGCGCGTGCGCGTACTGCACGTAGTACACCGGGTTCTTCGCCGAGCGCTCGGCCGCGAGGTCGACATCGATCTCGATCGTCTGGTCGGGCCCGCGGTTGACGAGATACCAGCGCGCGGCGTCGACGCCGATCTCCTCGACGAAGTCGTCGAGGAAGACGACGTCGCCCCGTCGTTTCGACATCTTCGTCTGCCGCCCTCCCGCGGTGAGGTGCACGAGCTGGTAGAGGAGCACCTCGACGCGCGCGGGGTCGTACCCGAGCATCGCTGCGGCCGCCTTCAGGCGGGCGACGTAGCCGTGGTGATCGGCGCCGAGCACGTAGATCGCGGTGTCGAAGCCGCGCTCGAGCTTGTCGTGCACGTATGCCACGTCCGCAGCGAAGTAGAGGAACGTACCGTCCGACGCCCGGATCAGCGGGCGATCCTTGTCGTCGCCGTACGCGGTCGTGCGCGCCCAGAGCGTCCCGTCCGACTCGTAGGTGTCGAGGCGCGGCAGAAGCTCCGGCACGCGCCTCTCCATCTCGCTCTGGTTGGCCCACGAGTCGAAGTGGACGCGAAACCGCTCGAGGGACGCCTCGATGTGCTTCCGCATGGTCGCGACCGGGTCACCCTCCTCGCGCGCGATCTCCGCGATGTAGTCGCCGACGTAACCGTCCTCGGGCGGCTCCTCCCCACGCCGTACCGCTTCGACCGAAGCGCGAAAACGGTCCAGCTGTGCGCCGGCGTCGTTGTAGTAGTACTCGCGCTCCAGCTCGTGACCGGCGAACTCGAGCAGGCGCGCAACCGAGTCGCCGTACGCACCGTTGCGCGCCGTCGCGACCGTCACCGGCCCGGTGGGATTCGCGGAGACCATCTCCACCTGGATCAGCTGTCGCGGCTCGGCCCACTGTCCGCCGAAGCCTTCGCCCGCCGCGAGGATCGCGGCGAGCGTGTCGGCAAACCATGCGTCGGTCAGGAACAGGTTGACGAAGCCGGGGCCCGCGATCTCGGCACGTTCGACTTCCGGAAGCGAGGCCGCCGCCTCGGCGAGCTCCGCCGCGACCTCACGCGGTGCCTGACGGCGCGCGCCGGCGAGCCGCAGCGCGGCGTTGGTCGCATAGTCGCCGTGCTCCGCGTCGCTGGGCCGCTCGAGCGTGACGCCCGTGCCCACGCGGCCGGCAAGCGTGCTGACCGGATCAGTCGACAACGGCCTCGCGCAGCGCGAAGAGATCCTCGAGCGCGCGCAGCTCCTCGGTCGTGCCGACCCCGACGATCACGTCTCCCGGCTCGATCACGGCGTCCGGCTCAGGGGTCGTGTCGAACGTCCCGTCTCTCTTCCGCAGCGCCACGATGATCGCGCCGGTGAGGTGGCGCACGCGGATGTCGCGGATCGTCTTCCCGGCGTTGACGCACGACGGATCGACCTCGATCGACGCCATGTGGAGGTCCGGCCCCGCCGCGGTCGTGACCGCGTCGAGAAACGCCGTCACCTGGGGC
>JALYKU010000006.1 GCA_030774595.1 Chloroflexota bacterium
CCCGCGACGGGTGGTCGCTTCATCCTCGGCATCGGTGGCGGTCCCACCGGCGACGCGTATCGCGAGCGTGTGGGCGCCGCCGGTCCTTCGCCCGTCGCCCTCATGAGACAACATGTCAACGCCCTACGCGACCGCCTCCCCGGCACGCCGATCTACCTCGCCGCGCTCGGTCCCGCGATGCTGCGCCTCGCCGGCGCCGTCGCGGACGGCGCCGCGCTCAACTGGTGCACCGCCGAGCACGTGCGCTGGAGCCGCGAACGGGTGGCTGAAGGCGCCGTCGGCGCCGGCCGGGAGCCGGCCGACGTCCCCGTCGTCGAGTACATCCGCGTCGCGGTGGATGACGACGTCGCGCTCGCGCGCCGCGCGCTCGCCAAGGCCGTGCTCGGGTACGCGCTCGGTCGTCCAAGCGCGGGGCGCCCGAGCGGATACCGGGTCCACTTCACGCGCATGGGCTTCGACGACGTGCTCCGTGACCTCGAGTCGCGCCGCGCCGAGGGTGCGACGGCCGATGTCCTGGTCGACGAGTTCCCCGCTCCGCCGCTCGAACGCTTGGGATACGCCGGACGGTCGGCGGGCGCCAGAGAAGCGGTGGCACGGCTCGGCGCAGGGCTGGACCTCGCGATCGCGCGGGTCGTGGCGGCGCGTCCCGGCACCGGCGGCGCTCGGACCGTCATCGACGCGTGCGCGCCGTCGGAAGGTGCCGACTGAAGGACGCGCCGCTCATCCGTTCGCCGCGATTGGATCTCGTCCTGATATCCGCGGAGCTACTGGACGCCCTCATCGCGGGCGACAGGGAAACCGCCCGTACGCTCGCGGACTTCTCGATGCCGGAGGAATTTCCCGGAGACGCCATGGAGCTCGTGTCGCTTCGGCGGCGGCAGCTCCAGGAGCACCCGGATCGATCGCCGTGGCTACTCAGGGCCGTGGCGCTGCGGGCGCCGCCGCGGCCGATGGTCGGATACGCGAATTTCCACGGGCCGCCTGGAGTCAACGACGTCGCGGCGCCGGCCGCGGCCGAGATCGGGTACACGGTCTTTCCCGAGCACCGTGGCCGCGGATACGCGACCGAGGCGGCGCTCGCGATGATGGAGTGGGCGCGACTCGAACACGGCGTCCGGCATTTCGTCTCGGGGATCGCACCTGACAACGCGCCGTCGCTGCGCGTCATCGAGAAGCTCGGATTCGCGCCGACGGGCCACGTCGTCGAGGGCGAGCTCATCTTCGAGCTCATGCACTGACGCGCGTCACCACGCGCCGGCTGCCGCCCGCACCGTGACGTAGGTAGACAGGCAGCCGGTCCGGGGGCGGCTCGCCCGCATCGCGCACGAGCCTCCCCCAGCAAGCTGGTGCTAACTAACTGCCGTGTGCTCCAATGCCAGGTGAACAGGCGACGGACCTACCCTGCCGCGCAGGCGGACGCGCAAGGGAGCACATGGCATGTTGAACATCACGAGGATCTCGCGACTCGCGACCGTCGGCGCCGCGCTCGCCCTGCTACTCGCCGCCGGGACGATCGCGCCGACGCGAGCGTCGGCGGCGAGCGGGTGGACCAGCCAGACCACCGGTACGACACAGACGCTCCGCGCAATCACGTTCGCGAATGCGGATCGCGGTTGGGCTGTGGGAGACCTCGGCACCATCATCGCGACGATCGACGGCGGGGTGACCTGGACGGCACAGTCCTCGGGTACGACCATGGGCCTGCACGCGGTCAGCTTCACGGATGTGTCATCGGGTTGGGCGGTCGGAGCAGGGGCGACGATCCTCTCGACGCACGACGGCGGCGCAAGCTGGTCGGCCCAGATCGCGGACGTGTCGGCCGATTTCGCGCCCTTCTTCACGCTCGCGGCAGTTTCCTTCGTGGACCGGGTCCATGGCCTCGCCGGTGGCAACAGCAGCTTCCTCCAGTCGACGAGCGACGGCGGCGCGACGTGGACGCGGCTCGTGTCGTCGGGGCAGGGCTGCAGCTCCTTCAGCGCATTCACCGGGATCCAGTTCATCGACGGCCAGCACGCCGTCGGCGTCGGCGGGCATCCGAGCGGCATTACCTGCCGGACGGCGGACGGCGGCCAGACGTGGAGCTCCACGGGCCTCGGTTCGTCGCTCGGCCTTGCCTCACCGGTCCACGGTCCATCGTTCCTTGATGCGGCCAATGGATGGGCAGTGAGCGGGAGCAACGCGATCTCCACCAACGACGGCGGGGCGACGTGGGCCCTGCACCCGGTGCGCGGCGCTAGCCAGCTCCGGGCGGTCAGCTTCATCGACGCGCGGACGGGCTGGGTCGTCGGCGACGGCGGAGCGATCTTCGCCACCCGCAACGCCGGTCGCTCGTGGAGCCGCGTGGCGAGCGGGACGGACGCCGACCTCCTCGGCGTCTCGAGCGTGGGTGCGGGCCGAGCTTGGGCGGCGGGCTCCGTGGGCACGATCCTCGCATCCGCTCGAGGAGGCAGACCGGGGACCAGGTAGAGGGCAGCGACACCGGCCACCGCGCCGAGGGCACTCGGGAACGAGCGAGCGACCGAGTGACCCTCGGGCATCCGGCATGACAAGTGCAAACGCACACACGAGCGCGCGGTGGGAGTACGGTCATAGAGCGCGAGAGTCCGTGGGCGGCGTTCTCGCGCTGGGTCAGGAACAGCGACCGGGCGATAAAGGCACTGCTCGTCATCGGCGACCAACCCCTCGCCAACCTCGCGGACCTCAGCATGCGTCACGGGAGTTACGCGCGGCGCGTCGTGCACACCGTTAGTGACGGGCGCAGCGCGATCGAGCTATGGAAGCCCCATCTCCTCCTGGTCGACATCGACCTCGAGGGCGGCCGAGCGATGCAACTGCTCGGCGAGCGGCGGGCGGACCGCAAGATGGCCGTGATCGCTCTCACGCGGCGGAGCGATCTCCGAGGAACGCTCGACGCGTTCGAGCGCGGCGCCGACGACTACATCACCGTGCCGTTCGTCCCCGACGAACTTGTCGTGCGCGCGCGCGCAGTGGTCCGGCGCACTTTCGGCGACGCGGGGCGCATGGTCTCGAGCCTGCGGATCGGCGACCTCGAGATCGACGTGCTCAACCGGCGCGTGCGCGCGGGCGAGTCGGAGCTTCACCTGACCTCGCTCGAACAGGCGCTGCTCTATCTGTTCGCCGCCAACGCCGGCAAGGTGCTCTCGAGCGAGACGATCCTCGACGCGCTCTGGGGCACCGACTTCGTGGTGGAAAGCGACGTCGTCGATCGCCACGTCCGCGCGCTTCGCGCGAAGCTTCAGGACGACTGGTACAAGCCGCGGTACATCGAGACCGTCGCCGGCGGCGGCTACCGCTTCATCCCCGTCGTCGAGCGCTGACGCCTCTCGCGACCGCAGGAGCAGGCGCAGAATGCGCCTCGCGAGTGATGAACGAGCAGCCGGCGGACAGCGAAACGACGCAGTGGATCCGCTTCGAGTTCGCGCGCCACGTGCACGGGTACCTACAGGACCAGATCCGCTTCTCTGACGCCAAGGCCGGCGTGACGGCGGCAGTGGCGGGGGTGCTCTTCGGCGCGTTTCGCGAGGTGACCCGGGGCGCGCTGCAGGCTTTCCCACCGCACTCGCTCGCCGGCGGGTTCGCCTTCGCGGCGGCGGCGCTGTTCGCGGTCCTGTCGCTGCTGACCGTCCTCAACGCGTACCGCGTCATCCGCCCGCGCATGCCGACCGTGTACGAGCCGGTGGCGCCGCATCACCGCCTGCTCGAGGGAGCGACGGAGCTGTTCGACAGGGAGACCGCGCCGCATCACCGGGCCGCCCTGGTGAACTGGTCGGAGCTCGCCGAACGCTCGACACGGCCGGAGGGACCGGCCGCATACGCCCGCGACGTCCGCGCGACCGGACCGGCGGACCTCACCGCGCAGCTCCTCGAGCACTGCGTGGTGCTGGCCCTCATCGCCGGCCAGAAGTACCAGCACGTGCGCCTCGCCCTCAACAGCCTCTTCCTGGCAGCGCTTTCGCTGGTCGCGCTGATGGCGCTTCTGGGCGTGTCGTGACGACGCGGGACTGACGTGCCGGACGCGCTTAACTAGAGGCATGCCGAACGCGCGCGTGCCCTTTCCGCCGATGGAGGCGCAGCTGGTCACCGCCGTTCCCGCCGGGGAGGGCTGGCAATACGAGCCCAAGTGGGACGGTTTCCGCGGCGTCCTGGAGAACGAAGACGGCGAGCTGCGGCTTTGGAGCCGCAACGGCCGTCCGCTGCTGCGCTATTTCCCGGAGCTTCGCCGGCTCGGCGACGCGCTGCCGCCGCACTCCGCGCTCGACGGCGAGATCGTCATCGAGTCGGATGGCCGGCTGGACTTCGACGCCATGCAGCTCCGGCTCCATCCCGCCGAGAGCCGAATCCGCAAGCTGTCCGCCGAAACGCCCGCCCGGTACATCGTGTTCGACGTCCTGCTCTGGCGCGGAGAGGCGCTCCACGAGCTGCCACTTCGCAAGCGTCGCGCGGAGCTCCTACGCCTGGTCGAGGGATTCGACATCTCGCCCGCCTCGACCGATGTCGCGCAGGCGCGCACCTGGCTCGCGGGGCTCGAGACCGCGGGGCTCGATGGGATCGTGTGCAAGCGCCTGGACCGCGTGTACCGGCCCGGCTCGCGCGACGCGGTGGTGAAGGTCAAGCGCGAGAAGACCGCCGACTGCGTCATCGTGGGCTACCGCGGCTCGCCGAAGCACATCTCGACCCTGCTGCTCGGCCTGTACCGCGACGACGGGACGCTCGATTTCGTCGGACACACCTCGGGCATCACCGCGAGCCTTCAGAAGCAGCTGCAGCAGCTCCTGCCGCCGCTCGAGGAGGAGGGCCATCTCGGCGAAGGACGGTCGCCGGGGGGCGAGAGCCGCTGGTCAGCGGGGAGGGACCTCGCGTGGACCTCGGTGCGTCCCACGATCGTCTGCGAGGTGCGCTTCGACAAGATCGAAGGCGACCGTTTCCGGCATGGAACGCGCTTCCTGCGCTTCAGGGCCGACAAGGATCCCAGGCGGTGCACGTGGGATCAGGTGATCCCGCCGCCGGGTCCTGACGACTTCAACGTGGAGCGGCTTTTAGGCCCAGCCGCGGGAAACGGCTGACCAGGCTGGGCTGTCTGTCCCACATCCCCGCTGTGAGGTCGCCGGCTGCGGCGACGCGGTCGCGCATCGTGGTCACCGTGAAACGGCCGGGGTCCACGTCGGCCACCTCGTCCCACTCGAGCGGTGCGGACACGCGCGCGTCCGGCGTCGGCCGGACCGAGTACGCGCTCGCGATGGTCCGGTCCCTGGCGTTCTGCCCGTAATCGACGAACACGCCGGTCCGCTCCCGCACCTTCCACGTCGTGGTGGCGATGCGAGGGACGCGTCTCTCCACCTCTTGCGCGAAGGCCTTCGCGAAGCGCCGCACCTCGGAGAACTCGAGCTCCGGTTTGATCGGCGCGAGGATGTGCATGCCCGTCGCGCCGGACGTCTTCGGATACCCGACCAGATCGATCTCGTCCAGGACGTCCTTGACCACGAGCGCGATCTCACGCACGTGCGCCCAGGGGTTCCCCTCGCTCGGGTCGAGGTCGATGAGCAGGTAATCGGGCTGTTCGAGGTGCCCCACGCGCGACGGCCACACGTTGAGGTCGATGCAGCCGAGGTTCACGATCCACGCGAGCGACTCCTCATCGTTGACGACCGGGAAGTCGGCCGAGCGTCCGCTCGGAAAGCGTATCTGCACCGTCTGGAGCCACTCCGGATGCGGCACCGGCACACGCTTCTGGTAGAAGAAGTCGCCGGTCGCGCCGTTCGGGTAGCGCTTCATCAGCATCGGCCGCTCCTCGACGTGGGGAAGCACCTGCGGCGCGAGATCGACGTAGTAGCGGACGAGGTCGCCCTTCGTCAGCCCGCTGTCGGGGAAGAAGACCTTGCCCTCGTTCGTGACCTGCACCGCGGGCGAATGCTGCACCACGGGTGCCCGGCCGCGCGCCAGGTCTGGCGGCCGGCGTGCACGGACGGACGGCACGAGCGCGGAAGCGACCGAGGTAATCGCGGAGGCGAAGGCGCTCGAGGCGACGTGAACGAGTACCTGCGCGAGATCACCGGTCAGGACTTCACCGCGAAGGATTTCCGCACTTGGGCGGGGACGTTCCTCGCCGCGCGTTCCCGCCGCGAGCTCGAGGTGCCGCGGTCGGCGCGCGGCGCGCGGCGGAACGTGCTGCGCGCCATCGACGTCGTGGCCGAACGGCTCGGCAACACGCGTGCGGTCTGCCGTCGCTGCTACGTCCACCCGGCGATCGTCGACGCATACAGCGAAGGGAAGCTGTTGGCGATCGCGCCGGGAGGCGAAGGGTGGGCGACCGCTGGACCCCGGCTGCGCAGCGAAGAGGCCGCGGTGGTCACGATGTTCCGCCGCGCGACGCGAGAGTCGGGCAGGCAAAGTTATTTCGCGGAGAGTCCTTAGCGTCGCGACCCGGATGCCTGAGGCCTCCCGGGGGCGCACCGGCGCGCATCAGGTCACCCAGCGTGTCGAGCGGCGGGCATCAGCATGGGGTCGCCGAGGAACGATTTCAGCGCCTGGAAGAAGCGTCCCGGAGATGAGAGGTCCGTGAGGATGTGGGCTTCGACGGTCGGCTGCTCGGGATCGGACGAGGCCATCCGGGACCGCCAGCTTTCTGAATTCGCGCCGCACCGGCCCGCGCGCCCGGTTGTCGGACAGCTGGTGCCCTATCGCCTCCCGTCCCACGAATGACGAGCCGTCACGACGCACGTACAGCACCGACGGCATGATTGACCCACCCAGAGGATCGAGCGACAGCAGACGAGGCGGCCCGGCGTCCGAAACAGCGAGCGAGCTGTTCGAGGTTCCGAAGTCCAGGCCGAGACGCGCGGGGATACGATTTTGACATGAGCACCGCGGCATACGAGCGTTCAATAGAGTGACAGGGACGAACGCATACCGCGGTCCCGGAAAGCGCTGGGACCGATCGAGCCTCCTCGCCTACACGATCGCCATCGCCACGACGCTCCTCGCCGCCGCGATGAAGGTCGCGATCCCGGATCTCGGGCCCGCGGTGCCCTTCCTCTTGTTCTCGTCGGCGATCGCCGTCACCGCCGGCTTCGGCGGCCCGGGCCCCGGCATCCTGGCGACCGCCATGTCGGTCGTCTTGGCGCACTTCCTGTTCCTGACGTCGAGCGGTGGATTCGCCCCGACCACATCGGTGCTGCTTCAGGAGGCCGCATTCCTCTTCGAGGGCGCGCTCATCACCGCGATCAGCGGATCGCTCCACTCCGCCCGCGGCAAGGCCGCCTACGCGGCCGCACGCGCTGAGCAGGCCGGCGCCGAGGCCGCGCAGGAGCGCGACCAGCTCCAGCAGATCGTCGAGGTCCTGCCGGAGGGTGTGGCCATCGTCGACTCGAGCGGACGCACCATCCTGAAGAACCACGTGGCCGAGGCGATCCGCGGTCCCCTGCCGGACGACGCGCTCACGGGCGGATCCGGGGAGCGGGGGCCGCGGACGATCGAGGGCGCAGGGTTGTCTCCGGACCTGCTTCCGGTCGCGAGGTCTCTCCGTGGCGACGTGGTGCACGGCGAACAACAGCTGGCGCGCGAGATCCACAGTGGCCGCGACATCGCGCTGCTCGTCTCGTCCGCGCCTCTGCGCGGCACGGACGAGAGCATCATCGGGGCCGTCACGGTCTTCCAGGACATCAGCGCCATCAAGGACCTCGAGCGGGAACGCATCGACTTCTTCGCCATGGCGAGCCACGAGATCAAGACGCCGATCACGACGATCCGGGGACAGGTGCAGCTCGCGCTTCGCCGGGCGCAGCGTGGCCGGCCGACGGCCGAGATACTCGAATCGCTACACCGCGCCGACGAGCAGACGTCGCGGATGATCAGCCTCATCGAGGAGCTCCTCGATCTGTCGCGTCTGCAGACCGCTCAGCTGGACATACGCCTCGTGCGGGTCGATCTCGTCTCCGCGATCCGCGAAGCGGTCGCACGCATCGCGCCAACGAGCGAGCAGCACGAGGTCCGTGCCCGGCTCGCGGGCACCCCGATCTGGGTGCAGGCGGACACTCGCCGCCTCGACCAGGTCTTCGACAATCTCCTCACCAACGCGCTGAAGTACAGCCCCGCCGGCGGGATCGTCGAGGTCAGCGCCGGGGTCGACGGGGACCGCGCCGTCGTTCGCGTCCGTGACAGCGGCATCGGCGTCCCCGCGGGGGACGCCTCCCGACTGTTCGAAGCCTTCTACCGCGCGCAGAACGCCGCACCGCTCGGCGGTACCGGCCTCGGCCTTCACATCAGCCGCGAGATCATGCGCCGCCATCGCGGGAGCCTATCGCTCGAGGAGACATCTCCTCGCGGGTCGACGTTCGTGGCATCGCTCCCGCTCGCGGCGGCGGAGACCGAAGCCGCCTGACCCGCGGACCGGGCGCCGCTCGTGTCAGGTCGCGTGCCGCGCCTCAGTCGATCGCCGGGTGCGCCCCACGATCCGCCGCGATGCGGCCATCGCGCAGCTCGATGAACCGGTCCGCCATGGCGAGCCCCTGCGCGTCGTGGGTCACCAGAAGCACGGCTCGGTCGCGTGACGACCGCCTCAGGAGCGCGAAGACGCGTTCCGCGGACGAGCGGTCGAGCGCGGCCGTCGGCTCGTCGGCGAAGAGGTAGCGCGCGCCGCGCACGAGCCCTCGCGCCACGGCGACCCGCTGGCGCTCGCCGCCGGACAGCTTGGAGGCACGGCGGTGGCTGATCCCACCGAGACCCAGGTCCGCGAGCAGCCCGATGGCCCGCTCTCGGTCCGCTTCGCCCGGTCGCGCCACCCCGGCGAGGGTGTTCTCGTACGCGCTCAGATATGGGACCAGGAAGTGGTCCTGGAAGATGAACGCGAAGACCTCGCCGCGCAGCTGGGCCGACGGACGCTCGCGCAGCGGCCGCCCGTCGAGGAGCACCGTGCCGCCGGTCGGCGGCCGCAGGCCCGAGAGCACGTGCAGCAGCGAGCTCTTGCCGGAACCCGAGTGGCCCGTGAGCGCGATGAGTCCCGTGTCGCCGAGGGCAACGTCCACCGCCGCGAGCGCGCGCTGGTCATCGAACTGGAGCTCGATCCCTCTGGCTTCGATCACTGCCCTTGCAGGTGCCCGATCGGATCGAAGCGCCTGAGCGCGACGGCCACGACGGTGCTCGAGATGATGATCGACGTCAGCACGAGCGGGATCGTGACGTACGCCGGCGTGGGGTCGTAGAAGGCGACCGTGATCCCGCGGTCCTGGAACAGCAGCCCGTCGACGACGCGCATGAGCCCCCATGTCGCGGCGATCCCCAGGACCCAGCCGAGGCCGATGACCGTCGCGATCTCGCCGAGAGCGCGACGCGTGAGCGCGCGTTTGTCCCACCCGAGGACCGACAGGAGGACGAACTCGCGCTGCCGCTGCCGGAAGTAGAAGAGCGCCAGGAGCCCGTTGATCGTGGCGAGCACGGCGGCGTTCACGAGGACGATGAATCCCAGGAGAAGCGCGAGGTCCGCGACGTACTTGTTCTCGGACTCGCTGCCTCCCGGGTCCGCGGTCCAGTGGCGCGTTCCGTATCCGAGATCGCGTCGGATGTTCTGCTCGAGCGTCGTGGCATCGACACCAGCCGCGGGGTACGCGATGAGCGCGTCGGGCGTGATCCTCGAGCCGTCGACCAGGTTACCGATGCCGATCCAGCGGGGACCGTCCACGAGGCCGACGATCCGCAGCGGCGAGGGGAAGTCGAGGCCGCTTATGGCGTCGCCGACGCCGAGGTGCCGCGCGCGCGCGAGGCTGATCGGGAGCGCCACATCGAGCGTCCCCGGCGCGGGGAGGCGGCCTTCGGCGATGTGGTCGCCGTACCGCTCGAGCAGCTCCTGCGCGCGGCCGCTCCCCACGAAGTTGATCGGGAACGGCAGCTCGATGTCCAGGAAGCGCCCGCGTACGGGGATGGTGCGAACGCTGAACGCGTCCGCCGCCTGGGGAAGGCGTCGGACCGCGGCCTGCGCTCTGGCGATCGGCGCTCCGCGCGGGTCGACCAGCAGCGCGCCCATCAGGAAGTCGTTCGGCGCGAGGGCCGTCCGCGCGATCGACGTCGCGAGCATCACCACGGTCGCGATGCCGAGCGCCGCGAGCAGCGTCGCGAGCAGCATCGGAAGCGTCTGGAAGGGGTTCCGCACGAGGCTCGTCCCGAGCGACAGCGGATGCTCCGTCCTTCTCCGGGAGCGAGGCCAGGGGGCCGGACGCGAGGACGAGCGCGGCACCGCGGCGGGGTCGGCCATCCGACCAATATGCACGGCCCGGGATCCGTTTTCCGCGGCAGTGGACCGCTCTTGCTCCTCAGTCGGATCCGAGCGCGGCCGCGGGATCCACTCGGACAGCGCCTTAGAGTGACCAGCGAATGAGCGTCCCGCGCGCTGGACCGCGTCGGCACGTCATGCGCGACGGTGCTCTTTCCCATCGTCACGGTCGCCGTGGGTTTCCTCCTGGCGCGCGAGCCGGTCTCGCTCGGGTTCGCGCTCGGGGCGGCTGGGGATCGCGGGCGTGTACGTCGGCGCCATAGCACGGCCGGACGCCGCAACGCAGCCCGCGGGATAATGGTGCTGCCCACCAGGATGCAGCGCTCGGCGCTCCAGTAGGAGGTTGACCGCGCCCGGTCCAACGCTCGCGCAGCCGCCCACGTCGCTCGGTCTGGATGTGCATCGCACGACGGGCTCGCTCGTCGGCCGCCCGGCGGAGATCGCCGCCATCGAGCAGGCGCTCCGCACCGCACCCGGCGGACTGTCGTGCCTCGTGCTCGAGGGCGAGCCGGGGATCGGAAAGACGCGGCTGCTCCTCGCCGCGTCGGAGCTCGCCGGCGCGAACGGCTGGACCGTCGCCGCCGTGACGGCCGACGAGGAGATCCGCGGCCCGTTCCTCGTCGCGCGAAGCATCCTCACCTGCCCCGGTCTGCGAGACGCCACGAGCGGCGGCGCGTCCGAGGCGCTTGGACGGGCGGTGGATGCGATCTCCGGCCACGACGAATCCGGACTGCAGGCTCTGACCCCGGATCGCCAGCTCCTGCGCGTGTTCGACCTCGGAGCGGTCGCGCTGCGCGAGGCCGCGTCCACGCGTCCGCTGGCGTTGCTCGTCGACGATCTCCAGTGGGCGGATGAGGACAGCGTCCGGCTACTGCGGTATCTCGTTCGGACGGCCCCGGCGAGCCCGATCCTCTTCGTGCTCGCGATGCGCTCGGACGCGGCGGCGGGCGTCACCGAGGCGACGACGCTTCTCGCGGACATGGAACGGCTGGGGCTCGTGCGGCGCCTGCGCCTGGCGCGGTTCACGCAGGTCGAGACGGGAGAGCTGCTGCGCCGGGTGCTCGGAGGTGAGGTGAGTCCCGCGAGCGCCGCGACGATCCATGCGCAGGCCGAGGGCGTGCCGTTCATCGTCGAGGAGGTCGCGCAGGCGTACCGCGGGAATGGGATGCTGCAGCGCATCGACGGCGCGTGGACCCTCGCCCCGAGCGCCGAGCGCCTCATGCCGAGCGCGGTGCGCACGCTCATCCACCGCCGTGCCGCTCGGTTGCCGGCGCCCTCGCGGGCTCTCCTCGGAGAGGCGGCCGTCCTCGGCCACAGCTTCAGCATCCGCGATCTCGAGGCCGTGAAGCGCAGGCTCGGCGATGCCTCCGCCGACATCGCGTCCTTCGCGGACGAGCTGGCACCAGCGGTGGCGGCCGGACTTCTGATCGAACGGCCTTCGACGGCTGCGGCGGACTACACCTTCACGCACGAGCAGATCCGCGACTTCGCGGCATCGACCTTGCCCGCTTCGCGGCGGCGAGCGATCCACGGCGCGCTCGTCGATCTCCTGACCGCCGACGGCGATCCGCCGGACGCCGTCCTTCCTCTCGTGGCGAGGCACGCCCTCGCCGCCGGAGACCCCGAGCGGGCCGCGCGCTTCTCGCTGCGCGCGGCCGAGGCCGCGCTCCGGGCCCGCGCGCCGGAGGAGGTCCTCCGCGTGGTGGATCTCGCGCTTCCGCTCGCGTCGGCCGCGCAGGAAAGGATGCCGCTGCTCCTCGCGCGTGACGACGCGCTCACGATGCTCCGCCGGCCAGGGGAGCGCATCGAGACGCTGTCGGAGCTCGGCGCCCTGGCCGACGCGCTCGGCGATCCTCACCGGCAGCTCGACGTGCTGCTCCGCCGAGCCGCAGCGCTGCGCTCGGAGAGCGAGTTCGGACAGGCGGCGGACCTCGCGCGCATGGTGCGCGGCCTCGCGGCCGCGAGTGGCGATCGCGCCGCGGAGCTCGCCGCCGTGCTCGAGCTCGGGCAGGCCCTCCTGCACACCGACATCGGCGAAGGCGTGCTGGGCTCACCCGCCGAAGCGGACCTCGAGGGGGCCGCCGACGCCTACGGCCGCGGCCTGGAGCTTGCCCAGGAGCTCGGGGACACGTCGGGCCTGGCGGATGCGACGAGGGAGCTCGGGGTCGTTTCGATGGGCCGGATGCTCGGCGAATACCAGCGCATGGTGGAGTCGGGCGGAATCGACGAGCTGCGAGCGCGGCTCGCCTCCGGGGAACAGCCGGAGGCCATCCTAGGGAGCACGCCGCTCTTTCCCCATGTTCGCCAGGCCACCGAGCGATTCGAGTCCGCGCTATCGCTCTATGAGGGTCTCGGCGACCGAAAGGGGGTGATGTCGAGCATCATCGGTCTCGCGTACACGAGCTGGGGCGCGGAGATCAGGTTCGGCGCCGCACACCGCCTGGAGGACCTGCGGCGGCTGTGGACCCGGATGCGCGCCTTCACCACGGAGAGCGAGCGCGCGATCGCCGACGCGCAGATGCTCTTCGGCGTCGAGGTGTTCGCGTTCGCGAAGGGGGCGTACGACCTCGCGATCTCTCGTGGGGACGACGCGTATCGGGCGGCGCGCACGCTCGGCGACCGCGGTCTCGAATTCCTCGCCGCCGGCTTCGTCGCGCTCGCGCACATCACGCTTGGTGAGGCCGACGATGCCGACCGCTGGCTTCAACACGCCGCCGGCGCCGCCGCAGCGTCGCCCACGCCGCTTCGCGCCAGGAGGCTCGAGACGTGGCGCGGGCTCGCGCGAGCCGTGGCCGGCGATTCCCCGGGCATGCGCCGGCACCTCGAGACGGCGGTGGAGCGCGCGACGGAGCACGGCCGGCCCGCCGATCGTTGCGAGACGCTCGCCGAGCTCGCCCTCGCGGCGGCGCGGCTGGGCCGCGCGCGGATGGACCAGGACCTGCTGGACCTCGCCGAGCGATCCGCCAATGAAGCCACCTCCCTCGCGCGGCTCCTGCCGGGTCACCCAGCCTGGGGCGCGCGCGCCGATGCGGCGCTCGCCGCCGTCGAGCTCGCGCGCGGCCATCCGGACCGAGCCGCTACCGCGGCCGGTTCCGCGCTGGCGGCGCTCAAGGCGGCCAAGCACGACGATCTCGATCTTCCGCTGATCCTGACAGCGGCCGGTGTGCTGCTCACCGCCGCGCCGGAGGAGCATCGCGGCCCCGTCCGCGAGCGGCTGCGGCAGATCGCCGCCATCGTCGCGCAGCGCATGGTGGACGACGATGTCCGCGCCCGTTTCTTCCGGACCGGCATGGGCCGCGAGCTCGCCGGCCTCGCGGGCCCAATCGAGCCGCGGGCAGGGCGCGCGAGCGCGGAAGGGGCGGGGGCGACGGAGCTCGAGGGTGACGAGCTGCGGCTCCTTCGCCTGATGAGCGAGGGCCACACGAACGCGGAGCTCGCGCGAGATCTCGGCGTCGCGCAGGACGAGGTCGTGCGCCGGCTGGGCACCCTGCTGCGGAAGCTCGCGACGACGTCGCGCGCGGAGGCCACCGCCTTCGCCTTCCGCGCGGGGCTGATGTAGTGGCGCTGCGCGCGACGGTCGACCGCAGCCGTTGCGTCGGCGCCGGGAACTGCATCACCCTCGCGCCGACCGCTTTCGACTGGCATCCCGGGCAGCACGCGAAGGCGGTCGTCACGGACCCGACGAGCGTCGACGAAGAGGTCATCCGCGAGGCGGCGCTCTCCTGCCCCACGCAGGCCATCGAGCTCGAGGACCTGGAGGAGCTGTTGCCGTGGCAGCTGCGCGGGCGCGCCGCGGCCACGCCGAAGCGCGTCGTGCGGACGTTCATGTTCACGGACATCGTGCGTTCGACGAATCTCGTGGAGGCGCTCGGCGACGAGGCGTGGTGGAGCGTGCTGCGGTGGCACGACGAGACGCTCCGGGCGATCTTCACCAGCCACGGCGGCGAGGAGCTGCGCGCCACCGGCGACGGCTTCTTCGTCGCGTTCGAGTCGCCGGATGCGGCGCTCGCGGCGGCCATCGCGATGCAGCGCAAGCTCGCCGAGCATCGCAAGTCACAGGGCTTCGCGCCGTCGGTCCGGATCGGCGTGCACGCGTCGGGCGTGACGCAGCTCGGGAAGAACGTGCAGGGCAAGGGGATCCACGAGGCGGCGCGCATCGCGGCACTGGCGAACGGCGGTGAGATCCTCGCCAGCTGCGAGACCGTCGCCGGGACGCGCTTCACCGGGTCGGATGAGCGCAAGGTCGAGCTTCGCGGGATCAGCGAGGCGGTGGAGGTGGCGAAGATCGACTGGCATTGAGGGCGCGATCCGAACGGGCGCATCCATCGCCAAGACTCGCGCACCGCTCTGCCAGCCGCGGTCGGCGGGTGCCCGCCCTCGGCGTGGTCGGAGGCCCTCGCGACATGCTGCCCCGTCATGTGACGAATCGCGCTGTCGGTTACAAATAGTGACATGAAGCCCTTTCGCTCGGTCGAAAGCCTCGTCTACTTCGTCCGGTTCGACCGCAGCCGCCTGACCATCGAAGACGCGGCCGGTGAGGGCTGTGGGGTGCGGATACCGAACGAGCGCCGAGCCGCGGTCCGCGCGACGCTCGACGCCGCCACGGCGGAGGCCGTGCTGGATCCGCCGATCACCAGGGAGCACGTCGCGGCGAAGCTGTTCTCTGGGAACCTGCGCGTGTACGCCGCCGATGGCCTCGTGAACATCCAGATCCTCGACTCCAGGCGCGACCTCGCCAACTACGTCCGCCTCACGCCGAAGGACGCGAAAGCGCTCGCCGCGCAGCTCGGACGATCCGCCGCCGCGGGCGCCCCCACGAGACAGCTGATCTAAACTCCCCCGAGTCGCGCCATGTGGTGAAGGGGGCCATCCGAGATATTCACCGTCCAGCAGCGCGTCTCCATCGATCGCCCGGTCGATCGGGTCTTCTCGTTCGTGACAGATCCCGACAACGACATCAAGTGGAGGCGTGATGTGGCCGAGACGCGTCGCCAGCCAGGGGCCATGCGGCCCGGATCGACCTACGACAGCGTCGTGCGGGTCGCCGGTGGAAGGACGTTCCACTTCGAGGTCAGCGAATACGAGCCGCCGCGGCGGGCCCAGGTCCGAGCCACGTCGGGATTCGGGATGCTACCGACCGTGACGTACGACTTCGCGGCGCGGGGGACGGGCACCGAGCTCAGTGTCCGGATCGGGGTGCGCACGGCCGGCCTCTTCCGCCTGCTGGAGCCGGTGATGCCCGGCCAGATCCGGAAGAACTGGTCGGGATATCTCGCCGAGCTGAAACGAGTTCTCGAAACCTCGTAGATCGTAGATCCCGCCCCGGCTCACGGTAGCCGGTTGAACCACAGCAGCGACAGTGCGCCGGCGACCAGCGACAGGATCGCCGCGGCCCCGGTGAACAGCGCGGTGATCTCGGTCTTCTCGGGGCGGAACACCAGTTGCGTCACCAGGTTCTCATACACGCGCCGCAGATCCTGCTCGTTCGATGCGTTGAAGTAATCGGCGTCGGTCAGTTGCGCGATCTGCCGGAGCGTCGCTTCGTCCAGGCGCGTGCGGATCGAGCGCCCCTGGATCCGGAGGATCGTCCCCTCGGGGCTGCCGAGCCCGATGGTGTACACGCGGATGCCGCGGTTGATGGCTTCGTCGATGACCGCCAGCGGCGGCGGGAACTGGTTGTTCTGGCCGTCTGACAGCAGCACGATGGTCGCTGGCGCGCCGCGCGTGCCCTTCGGGAGCGGCGAAGGCGATGGGCTCGCGCCGGCACCTTCGGCGAGCCGCGTCATCACCTGAACGCTGGGCGGGACCTCCTCCGAATCCTCGAAGATCGCGTCGAGCGAGGTCAGGATCCCCTTGCCGATGGCCGTGGCGCGCTGCGGCCGAAGTCGGTTGATCGCGGCGATCACGAGGTCCTTGTCCGTGGACGGCGACTGCACGACGGAGGCATCGCCCGAGAAGGAGACGACACCGATCTTGAGATCGGTGCCCTGTCGCCGGACGAACACCTTCGCCGCTTCCTTCGCGGCCTCGAGGCGGTTCGGCTTCAGGTCATCGGCCTGCATGCTCCCCGAGACATCGAGCGCGAGGATCACGGTGCCCTCCTGTGCCGGGACGGTCACGACGGAGACGGGACGCGCGAGCGCCACGGCCATGAAGGCGAGCGCGAGGAGGAAGAGCGCCGGCGGGATGTGCCGCCGGATACCCGGCCCGCGGCCGAGCGCCTCTTTCACGAGGGACAGGCTCGCGTAGCGCAGCGCGTATCGCTGCCTGCGCCGCTGGGCGAGGACGTAAAGCACCGCGATCGCCGGGACGACCAGGAGAAGCCAGAGGCTCGTCGGCCACAGGAAGCTCATCGGCTCATCGGCTCACCCGGCCACCGCGCGCTGCGTACTACGGCGCTTGCGCTCAATCGCGAAACGCAGGATCGACGGCACCAGGTCCTCCTCCGTGGAGAGGACGAGCACGTCGACCGCCGCGCGCCGGAATGCCGCCGCGAGAGTCTCCTCGCGCCGCTGCACGACCTCGGCGAAGCGGCGGCGGAACTTGCGGTCGTGCGTGTCGATGTGGAGGTGCTCGCCCGTCTCGGCGTCGGTCAGGACGACGAAGCCGATGTCGGGCAGCTCGCGCTCGCGCGGGTCCACCAAGCGGACCGCGAGCACCTCGTGACGCCGGGACAGGATCCCGAGCGCGGTCTCCCACCGCGGCGTCGTGAAGAAATCGGAGACGAGGAAGACCAGCGAGCGTCGTTTGATGGTCCGCACGCCGGCCTCGAGGAGCTGCGCCAGCGCCGTCGGCGGTGCCTCGCGCAGGCGTGGCCGGTTCCGCAGCTCGTCGATCAGCCGGAGGACCTGCGCGCGGCCGCGCGCGGCCGGGATGGATCTCTCCACGCGGCGGCCGTAGATGATCGCGCCGACCCGGTTCCCATTTCGCGTGAGCAGCCTCGCGAGCACCCCGACGAAGTCGATGAGCTGGTCGCGTTTGAGCGCGGTGGCCGTGCCGAAGTCCACCGACGGCGAGAGGTCGAGCAGGAAGTGCGCGGTGACCTCCCGGTCCTCGAGGTACTCACGCACGTACGGCGCGTCGAGCCGCGCCGTGACGTTCCAATCGATCGTGCGGACGTCGTCGCCGAACTCGTATTCGCGCAGGTCGGCCAGGTCGAGTCCCTGCCCACGAAAGAGAGTCCGGTAATCCCCTTGCAGCAATCCGTCGAGGCGGCGGATGACGGTCCAGTCCAACCGCTGGAGGATCCGCTCAGGAGCCGACTGCGACATGTCCCTGCATCGGCGCGATGGGCACGGGAATCCGCTCGAGCACGCGGCGCACGATCGCGTCCGCCGACATGCCCTCGGACAGCGCCTCGTATGACAGGATCATGCGGTGGCGGAGGACATCGAGCGCCATGTCCTGGATGTCCTGCGCGAGGACGTAGGTGCGGCTGCGCATGAAGGCCAGGGCGCGCGCGGTGAGCACGAGGTTGATCGAGGCGCGGGGGCTCGCGCCGTAGGTGAGGAACTTCCCGATGTCCTGGACGCCGTATTCGCCCGGCGCTCGGGTCGCCGACACGACGCGGACGATGTATTCGATGAGCACGGGATCGACGAAGACGCGATCGACCTCGCGCTGCAGGGCGATAAGCTGTTCCGTGCTCATCACCGGCACAACGGCGCCCAGCGGGCCCGTCATCCGCTCGACGATGACGAACTCGTCCATCTCGGTCGGGTAGCTCACCAGCACCTTCATCATGAAGCGGTCGACCTGCGCCTCGGGCAGCGCGTACGTGCCCTCCGTCTCGATGGGGTTCTGCGTCGCCATGACGAGGAACGGATCCGGGACGCGATGCGTCTCGCGTCCGATGGTCACCTGGCGCTCCTGCATCACCTCGAGAAGCGCGCTCTGCACCTTCGCGGGCGCGCGGTTGATCTCGTCGGCGAGCAGCAGATTCGTGAACACCGGACCGAGCGAGGTCTGGAAGTCGCCATTCTTCTGGTTGTAGATCCGCGTGCCGACGAGGTCGGCGGGCACGAGGTCCGGCGTGAACTGGATCCGCCTGAACTCGCCGCTGATCGCGGCCGCGACCGTCTTGATCGAGAGCGTCTTCGCGAGTCCCGGCACGCCCTCGACGAGGAGGTGCCCGCGCGCGAGGAGCGCCACGACGAGCCGCTCGAGCAGCTGATCCTGACCGACGATGACCTTCTTGACCTCGAACAGGAGCCGCTCCATCGAGAGCGGTGGATGCGCGGCGGTGTCCTTGGCGTCGATCACGCGCTGCCCCTTCCCGGCACGTGAGCTAGTCGGGCGGAGCGCCAGCGGCGCCCCCGGCCACGTCGATCGTCACGGCGAAGCCGATACCCGAGAATTGCGCGGCTCCGCCGGGATTCAGGATCCCCGCGACGATCCCGACGACCTCGCCGTCGCTGTTCACGAGGGGTCCACCCGAGCTGCCGGGGTTCACGGCCGCATCGAACTGGATGAGCCCCGTCAGCGGTTTGGCCAGCTCCGGCGGATGCACGGTGCGGTCGAGCCCGGACACCACGCCGGCGCTCAGGGACCGGACGAGCCCGAATGGATTCCCGATCACGTACGCGTCGTCGCCGATCCGCACGGAGCCTGGGTTCCCAAGGGTGGCCGCGACGACCTTCGCCGGCGGCGCGAGGGTGCGCAGGAGCGCGATGTCGTTGTCGGCGAGTGACGCCGCGATCTCGGCCCGGGAGACCGTCCCGTCCGCGAACGTGACCTGTATGTCGCGCGCGTCCTTCACGACGTGCAGGCTCGTCAGGATCTCGGCTTGGTCGTCGAAGATGACGCCCGATCCGCTGGCGGCATCACCGTCGGCCATCTTGACCACGATCTGGACGACCGACGGCGCCACCTTGTCGTACACCAGCGACGCCGGCGAGGGCGATGCCGTCGGCAGCGGGACCCCGGCATGCTGCGGGCGCTGGCGGCCCGCGTCCGCCACGAGGAAGAGCGCCAGCGCCGCGACCAGCAGCGCGGCCGCCGCGGCGACGATCCGCCGCCGGCCAAGACGCGCGATGCGCCCCCGCCGTGGGGGCGGAGGAGGCGTCTCGTCGGGGATCGCTGGGCGGGGGCCGCGCACGAACGCGCCGTACGGGCGGTCCGACCTGGAAGGGATCATGGATGGACCAGTCTATGTGCCGGTCCGGATGGACCCGTGCGCACCGGACGACGCAGGGGCTCCGCCGAGATCATCACCGCGTCCTGCCGAGATCATCACCGCGTCCTGCCTGCTGGCGGCCAGTCCCCAGCAGCTCGAGGAACCGGGGACCGTAGCGCTCGAGCTTCGCCGGGCCGACACCCGAGAGCGCGAGGAGGCCGGCGGGTGTGGTCGGGACCCGCTGGGCCATCGATCGCAGGACGGCGTCGCTGAAGACGATGTAGGCGGGCACGCCCTCCGCGTCAGCGATCGACCTGCGCAGCTGCCGGAGCCGCTCGAACAGCTCGGGATCAGCCTCGTCGTCAAGGCCGGTCACCCGGACGCGCATCGTCGCGCCCGCGGCGCCGCCGATCACGTCGGCGAGCGTCCGCTTCAGGCATCGGTCGCAGCTCGAGCCGCAGGCGGCGATCGTTTCGCCAAAGTGCGCGACCAGACCCTGATGCCGGCAGCGCGCGCCCTCCGCGAGACGGAAAAGGCCGATGGTCTTGTCCCGCGTGTCTGCGCGGAGCTGCGGATCCTGGATGTCGCCGAGGAACCGGTCGTAGGCCATCACGTCGGCCCACGAATACATGAGCA
The DNA here is from genome assembly GCA_030774595.1 of Chloroflexota bacterium. Next base: position 20,034 of record JALYKU010000006.1, read on the forward strand.
CGCAGTCGCTCGGGAGGCCATCCCGTCCGGCGCGCCCGATCTCCTGATACCAGCCTTCGATGCTCTTCGGCATGTCGCGGTGGATCACGAAGCGGACGTTGCTCTTGTCGATGCCCATGCCGAAGGCCACCGTCGCGACGATGACATCCGCCTCGTCGCGAGCGAAGGCGTTCTGATTCCTCGTGCGCTCGTCGTCCGGGAGTCCCGCGTGATAGGGAAGCGCGTCGATCCCCTGGCCGCGCAGCCAGACCGTCAGATCGTCCACGGCCCTGCGGGAAAGGCAGTACACGATCCCGCTCGCGCCCCGATGCTTCCGGCAGAGTGCGAGCACGTCCGCGCGGGTGTTGCGGCCGGCGCCCTTCTTCTGCGTCGTGATGGCCAGGTTCGGACGGAAGAAGGAGCCGCGATAGCCGTCGGGCTTGCGCATGCCGAGCTCGGTGCCGATGTCGACCAGCACCCGGCGTGTCGCGGTGGCGGTAAGGGCGAGGATCGGTACGTCGCCGAACTGGGTCTTGAGGCCCCGGAGCTGCCTGTATGCCGGACGGAAATCATGGCCCCAGTGGCTGATGCAGTGCGCCTCGTCCACGACGATCAGCCTGGTCCCGGCTCGGGCCAGCGTGTCCCGCAGCGCGCCGTCGAGGGCCTCTGGCGCGAGGTACAGCAGGTCGAGCTCGCCGCGGCGCAGTGCCGCGAGCCGAAGGCCACGCTCGGCCCGGCCGACCGTGGAGTTGAGGACCGCTGCTCGGAACCCGCTGCGCCCCAGACCGTCGACCTGGTCCTTCATCAGCGAGATCAGCGGCGAGATGACAAGCACCGGGCCCGGGAGGATCTTCGCCGGGACCTGGAACGTCAGGCTCTTCCCCGCCCCGGTCGGCATGAGCCCGATGCAGTCGCGGCCGGCGAGCACGGCGTCGATGATCCTGCGCTGCCCCGGCCTGAACTCCGTGTATCCGAAGACGGTCTCGAGCACGTCCTGCGGGTCGCTGAACCTGCGCGCCGGATCGATCGTCGGAGCGACCGTCATCGCCGTTGCGCCGCGGCTCGCCGGCCTTCGTGGCGAGCCGCCCTGGCGCGCTCGTTCGCCACCCGGCGCTTGGCCCGGCCTGTGCCCGCGGTCACTCAGCGCCCCAGCTCCGGCGCGGCGCAGTGGCGGTCGGCGAGGTCAGGGTCATTCGTCGAGCGAGTTGCGATACTCCGCGCTCATCGAGACGTAATAGCGCGCGGCGTCGACGGTCCAGCGCTCGTCCTCCGGCTTCGCGTCCCGAACGACCTTCGCCGGCAGACCGAGCACGAGCTTCCGAGGAGCGACCACCATCCCTTCGGGCAGGACCGCGCCGGCGCCGACGATCGTGCCCGCACCCAAGCGGTTCCTGCCCACCAGTGCCGACCCGGACCCGATGAGCACGTTGTCCTCGACGACGCTCGAGTGGACGATCGCGCCGTGCCCGATGGTGACATTCGCCCCGATGATTGTGGGCCACCCCTCGTCGGTGTGCACCACGCTGTTGTCCTGCACGTTCGTCCCGGCACCGATCTCGACGCGATCGGTATCGGCGCGCACCGTCGCGTTGAACCACACCGACGCGCCGGGTCCGACGGTGACGTCACCGATGAGGCAGGCGGTCGGGGCGATCCAGGCGTCGGAGGCGACGGACGGCCACTTCCCGCGGAATGGGTAGAGGGGCACGTCCGAGATGGTAGCGGCGGTCGCGCGACCGTTACGCCCCGACGCGCTCGAGGATGGTGGCGATGCCCTGGCCGACGCCGATGCACATCGTCACGAGCGCGTACCGCTTGCGCTGGTGGCCGAGCTCGAGCGCGGCGGTCCCCGCCAGCCGGGCGCCGCTCGCGCCGAGCGGGTGCCCGAGGGCGATGGCGCCGCCGCTCGGATTGACCCGCGATCCATCGCGCCAATCGAAGCCGAGCTCATCCGCGCACGCGATCACCTGGCTCGCGAACGCTTCGTTCAGCTCCACCACGTCCATGTCGTCGATGGCGAGCCCCGCGCGAGCGAGGGCCTTGCGCGACGCGGGGATGGGGCCGAGTCCCATCTCGTCGGGTCGGACGCCCGCGGCCGCGGTGCTCACGACGCGCGCGAGGGGTTCCAGCCCGAGGGCGCGGGCGCGATCGGCCGACGCCACGATGAGCGCCGCCGCGCCGTCGTTGATGCCGGCGCTGTTCCCCGCGGTGACGCTGCCTCCGCTCCGGAACGCGGGTTTCAGGCCGGCGAGCGCCTCCAGCGAGGTGTCCGGCCGCGGCTGCTCGTCCACGTCCACAAGAACGACCCCGCCTTTCCCCCGCGGCACGGGCATCGGCACGATCTCCTCCGAGAGCCTCCCGTTCTCGCGCGCCCGCGCGGCATTCCGCTGGCTCTGCAGCGCGAAGAGGTCCTGGTCCTCACGGCGGACGCACCGGCGCTCCGCGACGTTCTCGGCGGTCTCGCCGAGCGCCGCGGTGTGCCCGCCCTGCGCCAGCCGCGGATGCGGGAATCGCCAGCCGATCGTGCTGTCGGCGGCAGCCGGGACGCCGCGCGGGTAGGCCTTCTCTGGCTTCAGCGTCACGACCGGGGCGCGGGTCATGCTCTCGACCCCACCGGCGATGAACAGGTCGCCTTGGCCGCTCCAGATCGCCTGCGCCGCGGCGTTCAGAGCCTGGAGTCCCGAGCCACACAGCCGGTTCACGGTCTGGCCCGGAACGTCGACCGGGAAGCCCGCGAGGAGAACGGCCATCCGCGCGACGTTGCGGTTGTCCTCGCCGGCCTGGTTCGCGCATCCGAGGATCACGTCGTCGATCGCGGCCGGATCGACGCCCGTGCGATCGGTCAGCGCGACGAGGACGTGCGCCGCCATGGAATCAGGACGCGCTCCCGCGAGCGCGCCGCCATACCGGCCGAAGGGCGTCCGCACGAAGCCGCATATCAGCGCCTCCCGCCGCTCGCTCAACAGCTGACCGCCGGCCACGGCGCGGTCACCTGGCGCGATGCCGCGAAGCGTTGAAGGCGAGCGACGGGTGCCGGAACCCGCGGAACACTGGCTGGGCGCACGCCCTAACTCTAGGTAATTGCGTACGATCGAGGCGCATGCGCTTCGTGCTCACGATCAACGACTCGCCGCACGAGGTGGACGTGCCGCCGAGCACCACGCTCCTCGACGTCCTCCGCGCGGACCTCGGGCTCACCGGTACGCGATATGGCTGCGGCCGCGGCCAGTGCGGAGCCTGCTACGTCATCGCCGATGGCCGCGCCGTCGCCTCGTGTCTCCTGACGGTCGAGCAGGCGTCGGGGCAGGACGTGACGACGGTCGAGGGCCTCGCGAGGGGCGGCGAGCTGCACCCGGTGCAAGAGGCGTTCATCGCCGAGGACGCGATGCAGTGCGGCTACTGCACGAGCGGCATGATCATGTCCGCCGTCGCGCTGCTCGCGCGCGAGCCCGCTCCGGACGACGAGACGATCCGCGACGAGCTCGCCGCGAACCTGTGCCGCTGCGGCGTCTACGGCCGGGCCATCCGCGCTGTGCAGCGGGCGGCGGGGTCGGCGTGAACGTCGAGCAGCGCATCCGCGTCGAGGCCGATGGCAGCGTGACCGCGTTCTCCGGCAAGGTCGAGTACGGCCAAGGCGTCCGCACCGCGTTCGCTCAGGTCGTCGCGGACGAGCTCGACGTGCCTCTCGAGCAGGTGCGCGTGGTGCTCGGTGACACCGCGCAGGTCCCGTACGACCACGGCACCTTCGGCAGCCGTTCGATCGCGCAGGAATGGCCGGAGCTGAGACGCGCGGCGGCATTCGCGCGGCGGCTGCTGATGGAACGCGCGAGCGCGCGGCTCGGCGTCCCCGCCGACGAACTCGAAACGGAGGACGCCTCGGTCCGCGCCGGAGATCGGCGCGTGACCTACTCGGAGCTCGTGTCCGATTCTCCGCTGCGCGGGCCGCTCCCCGACGAGATCGCGCTGCGGCCGCGCGAGCGATGGAGGCATGTCGGGAAGTCGGCGACGCGAGCGGAGGCGCGCGACATCGTGACCGGCCGTGCGAGCTACGTCGCGGACGTGCGCCTGGAGGGCATGCTGCACGGCGCGATCGTCCGGCCGCCCGTCCGCGACGCGCGCGTGCGTGGCGTCGACGACGCGACCGCGCGCGCGATGCCGGGCGTCGTCAGCCTCGTGAGGGATGCCGACCTCGTGGGGGTGGTCGCGGAGCGCGCGGAGCAGGCGCGCGCCGCGGCTGACACGGTGCTGGTGGAGTGGGCGATCCCCGAGCCCCGGGAGCGGGCGACCGTCGACGTCCCGATGCGCGATGAGGGAGACGCTGATGCGGCGATCGCCGCGGCGGCCGTCACCCGCTCGGCCACGTACGTCCTGCCGCCGATATCGAACGCGCCGATCGGGCCGAGCGCCGCGGTCGCCGACGTGCGTGCGGACGCCGCGACCGTCTACGCCGCCACGCACCGCCCGTTCGGGCTGCGCGACGCGGCCGCGCAGATGCTCGGCGTGCCGCCAGAGCGGGTGCGGTTCATCGCGCAGATGTCGAGCGGGACATACGGACGCAGCAGCAGCTACGACGCGCCGCTCGAGGCTGTCGTTCTCTCGAAGCACGCCGGCCGGCCGGTGCACGTCCAGTGGACGCGCGCCGAGGAGTTCGCCTTCTCCCCAAGCCGCCCGGAAGCGGTGCTCGAGGTGGCCGCCGGTCTCGATACCGACGGCCGGATCGTCGGTTGGCGCTACGACGAGCACACGAACGTGCACACGAGCCAGGGCCTCGATCCGCGCACGGCGGCGGGCTCGTCCGGCCGGAACGCGATCCCGCCGTATCGCGTCCCGCACTCGCGCGTCGTGCTCCACGTGGAGCCGACGCCGCTGCGCACCGCGAACTTCCGGTCGCTCGCGGCCGCGGAGAACGTCTTCGCGATCGAGTCATTCATGGACGAACTGGCCGAAGCGACCGGCGAGGATCCGCTCGGGTTCAGGCTCAGGCACGTCGATGACCCGCGGTTGCGCCGCGTGCTGCAGCGTGTCGGCGATCGCGCCGGCTGGGGACGGGCGCCGGGCGAGCGGCGCGGCCTCGGCGTCGCCTGCACCATCTATCACGGCACCTACGTGGCGCAGATCGCCGAGGCCGAGGTCGCCTCCTCCGGCAAGGTGCGCCTCGAACGCGTGTGGTGCGTCGTCGACCCGGGGCTCGCGATCAACCCGGACGGGGTACGCAACCAGGTCGAGGGCGGGATCCAGCAGGCGGCGTCATGGGCGATGCTCGAGGAGCTGAGACATCGGGAGGGGCGCGTGGTCACGACCGGATGGGACACGTACCCGATCGCGACGTTCCGCGACGCGCCGAAGGAGATCGACGTCCTCGTCGAAGGCGATGCCGACGCGCCTCCGACGGGCGTGGGCGAGCCCGGGTCCGTGCCGACAGCGGCCGCGATCGCGAACGCCGTTCACGCAGCGTCCGGCGCGCGGGTGCGCCAGCTTCCGCTGTTGCGCGAACGCGTACGCGCCGCGATGGCGGCCGGCTGAGCGCGAGGGTCGCTACGGTCGGAGCGGAGCTCCGGGGAATGGCACGCGCAGGACCGAGATCTTCCCCCCGAAGTGGCCGAAGGCGAGGTTCGTGACGTAGAGCGAACGCTCGTGGAAGACCAGGCTGGCCGGGAAGTCCATGGCATCGGCACCGGCCCCGCTGTAGCGCGCCACGAGCGTCCCGTCGGGCGAAAGCACCTGGATCTCGTTGGCCTGGTTCGCGCAGACCCACAGCCGACCCTTGACGTCGAACGCGATCCCGTCCGCGCCGTGCAGGAGCTGTGGATCCGCGGCCGTCGCACCCTTCGCGAAGACCTCGAGGGCTCCGGCGGTGCCGTCGCGATTGACCGCGATCCTCAGGATCACGCTGTCACCCGTGTTCGAGACGTAGAGGAAGCGCTCGTTCCGGTCGAAGGCGACTCCGTTCGCCCCGAACGGGGGCATGCCCTTCGTGGTGAGCCTCGCATCCTGGATCCACAGCTTCTTGCCGCCGGCCTCCGGGTCGACCTTGTAGATGGCGCCGGCGAAAGAGTCGGACACGTAGAGGTTGCGATGGCGATCCTGAGCGATGGCATTCGGCGCCAGGAAGCCGCCCGCGAGCGTGCGCGCGTCTCCGGTCGCTGGATCCACGAGGAGCACGCGGCCGGCGGCTGACGCGCCGAAGTCGGCGATGTCCGTCACGTAGAGACCCTGCGAAGGCTCGAAGAGGTCCCCGAGGAAGTTCGTGACAGCACCGGGTCCGGGCGCGACCGGGATGACGCGCGTCACCGCGCCCTCCGGCGTGACGACGCAGATGTTGCCCGAGAAGCCGGCGGCGTAGAGAGTTCCGTCGGGGGCGACCGCGATGCCCTCGGGGTTGTGGCAATCGGCGGTGGCGAGGTCGACGAGCGTGCGGACGACCCCGATCGCCGGCGGGCGCGCGAGCGCGGGCTGCGTGGACGCGAGCGTGATGGCGGCGATGAGCGCGGCGAGAAGGCGGCGTGACATCTGTTCTCTCCCATCGGCGCGGCCCGGGGCCGCGACCACCCACCCCGAGATGATGCGCCGACCTCGGACCGCGTGCACATGCCCCTGGTCGCTCGCCATGCCTTCGAGCAGGGAGGCCTCGCGATAGGTCCCCGGAGGACAAGGATCGGGTGTTCAAGAACATGGGCGAACGCAACATGGTCGAACGCGGACGCCATCGTGGCGTGCCGGCCCGCGCGCGGCACGATGTTTCACGTGAAACATCTGTTCTATAGCGGTGGACTTCCACGGCTCCGGCCCGCCTGCCAGGCGGAACCGTACTCGTGGTACGAAGCCAATCGGGTAGCGGCGGGGTCCGGCCGCCGCCGCCCAGACGTCCTGCCCCTTACCCGTCGGATCTGCTGGATCTGCTCCTCGCTCGGCATGGGTCCGGCCTCGCTGGTGTAGATCAGGAGTGCGTAGCGCATGGCGTGGTGCCCTTTCTGGCGTCGGCTCCTCGTCCGTTCGCACCGATATGACGAACGTCACCGGCGGAAATCGACACATTGCCGGCGCCGGCGCCTTCAACCCCCGCGCCAGCGGCGGCGGCGGCCAGAGTCCGATGGTCGAGTCACATCCGCGGGGCAGGGCGGCGCGCGGATAGCATGGCGCACCGTTCGCCGGCGGCTTGGCGTAGCGTCGCGTGCGGGAGGCGATGTGGGCATGGACGCGGCTTCGCGCGCGGTGCGGCTGGGCGTTCTCGGCGGCGATGGCATCGGGCCCGAGGTCGTCGATGCCGCGCTCATGGTCCTCGACGCGGCGGAGGCGCGGTTCGGCTTCAAGACGGAGCGCGTGCGACTTGATTGGTCCGGCGAGCAGTACCTCCGCGACGGCCGGCGGTTCGACGCGGCGGCACTCGAGCCGATCAAGAAGCTCGACGCCGTTCTGCTCGGCGCGATAGGCCATCCTGACGTGCCCCGCGGGATGCTCGAGGCGGACATCATCTTCGGCCTCCGGATCGGCCTGGACCTGTACGTGAACCTGCGGCCGCTCGTCCTGTACGACGCGCGGCTCTGCCCGCTGAAGGGCAAGACCGAGCAGGACATCAGGATCGTCGTGATGCGAGAGAACACCGAGGACGTGTACGGCCGCCAGGGACAGCACACCGGGGAGGGCACGGCCGAGGAGCGCGTGTCCGTGGAGATGATCTTCACGCGGCACGGGATCGAGCGCATCGTCCGCTACGCGTTCGAACGGGCGCACGAGCGTCCGCGCAAGCACGTGACGCTCGTGGACAAGTCGAACGCGATCCCGGTCCAGGCGATCTGGCGCACGATCTTCGAGGAAGTCGGCACTGAGTTCCCCGACGTCGAGCGCCACGCGATGTACGTGGACGCCGCGTGTATGTGGCTCGTCCAGCGGCCCGAACGATTCAGCGTCATCGTGACGACGAATCTCTTCGGCGACATCATCACGGACCTGGGTGCGGCGATCTGCGGCGGCCTGGGCATCGGGGCGTCCGGCAACATCCACCCCGGCCGCGTCTCGATGTTCGAGCCGCTGCACGGATCGGCGCCGAAGTACGGCGGGCAGCGGGCCGCCAGCCCGATCGGGGCGATCGGCGCGCTCGCGCTCCTGCTGGACCACGTCGGGCTCACACCGGCGCGAGACGCCATCGACGCCGCGATCTTCAGCGCGTTCCGGACCGGCCGCATCGAAGGCGTCGAGGCCCGCCCGGGCCGCACGTTCGAGGACGCGAAGATGCTCGCTGATCTCGTCGCTGACCCGAGCACCGGTGCGGAGTAGAGTCTCTGCCGTTCCGCGGCCACTGACGGGGGGATGAATATGGCGAGCCAGTCGCGCGCGATGTCCGACGACATGGGACTCATGCCCCAGAACCGTACCGTCCGCACCGTCGTCGTTTCGGGGGTCCTCGCGGCGATCCAGCTGGCGCTCGGCATCACCGGCATCGGCTTCATTCCGCTGCCCACCGGCGTCAACGCGACGATCCTCCACATCCCGGCGATCCTCGCCGGGGTCATGGAGGGACCGGTCGCCGGCCTCGCCGTCGGTGGCATCTTCGGACTGTTCAGCTTCCTCCGCGCCACCACGCCGCTGTTCCAGAACCCGATCATCGCGTTCGGCCCGCGCCTGCTGATCGGCGTCGTCGCGTACCTCGTGTACCGCGCGCTGCGGCCGGTCAACGAGGCGGTGGCGCTGCTCGCGGCGGGCGTGCTCGGCACGCTCACCAACACCGTCCTCGTGCTCGGCCTGGCGGTCCTGCTCACCGGCCCGAACGGCACGCCGTACCTAGCACCGAACGTCGCGTGGACCGTCGCTCTGACGAACGGCGTGCCCGAGGCGATCGTCGGCGGGATCATCACGCTGGCCGTGGGCCTCGCGGTCCGCGGCGCGGGCCGAGCCCGCAGGTCGACCGTCTAGCCACGCGCTGAACGAGGCCGGCCCGATGGGGCGGTGAGCACGCTCGCCACCTCACGGACCGCCGGCCTCTCCGCTTCGCATGGCCGGCGCACAATGCCGTCCGAGGAGGCCACGTGTTCGACTACTCCTCGCTCTTCCGGTTGGACGGACGCCACGCGCTCGTCGTCGGCGCCGGCAGCGGCATCGGCAGAACGAGCGCGGAAGCGCTCGCGGCGTTCGGCGCGCGCGTCACCTGTGCGGACGTCGACCTCGGGGCGGCCGAGCGCACCGCCACGGAGATCACGGGCGCCGGGGGCACGGCGGGAGCGACCCGCATCGACGTGAGCGACACGGCGACGGTCACCGCCGCCGTCGAACGCGACCGCGCGATCGACGTCCTGGTCAGCACGCCCGGGATCAACGTCCGCAAGCCACTCCTCCGCATCACCGACGACGAATTCGACCGCGTCATCGACGTGAACCTCAAGGGCACCTTTCGTCTGGTCCGCGCCGTCGGTGCGGTCATGGCGGAGCGCGGCAAGGGGAGCGTCATTGCGTTCGCGAGCATCCGCGCGCAGACGGTCGAGCCGGGTCAGGGCGTGTATGCGGCGACCAAGGCCGGCATCGTCCAGATGCTCCGCGCGCTGGCGGCGGAGCTCGGGCCGCGGGGCGTGCGCGCGAACGCCATCGCGCCCGGCGTCGTGGACACTCCGCTCACGGCGCCGATCAAGCAGAACGCGGACTGGTACGGGAGCTACGCGAAGAAGACCATCCTCGGCCGGTGGGCCAGACCCGAGGAGCTCGCCGGGATGGTCGTGTACCTCGCCTCTGACGCCAGCTCCTACGTGACCGGGGCGTGCATGTTCGTCGACGGCGGATGGACCGCGGCGGACGGGCGATTCCAGCCGCCGCTGTGACCGCGCCCGGCGAGCCGCTGATCCGCGTCGAGGACGTCTCGGTCGCGTATCCGGTGCCGGGGGGCGGACGCGTGCAGGCGCTGACGGACGTGTCGCTCGAAGTGCGCCGCGGCGAGTGGCTGACGATCATCGGCCACAACGGCTCCGGGAAGAGCACCCTCGCCAAGCTGCTCAACGGCCTCGTGATCCCCGGCCGCGGGACGGTCACCGTGGACGGCCTATCGACGCGCGACGCCGAGCAGCGGAAGCGCATCCGCCAGGTCGTCGGGATGGTCTTCCAGAACCCGGACAACCAGATCGTCGCGACGGTCGTCGAAGAGGACGTCGCCTTCGGGCCGGAGAACCTCGGCCTTCCGCGCGGCGAGATCGACGAACGCGTCGTCGACGCGATGCGCCGGCTCGAAGTGGAGGGACTTCGCCACCGCGCGCCGCACCAGTTGTCCGGCGGACAGAAGCAGCGTGTCGCGATCGCGGGCGTGCTCGCGATGCGTCCGGCGTGCCTGGTCCTGGACGAATCGACCGCCATGCTCGATCCCTCAGGGCGCACCGAGGTGCTGGAGGCGGCGGCCGCCCTGCATCGCGATGGCGTGACGATCGTCGCGATCACGCACTTCATGTCGGAGGTCGCACGTGCCGACCGCGTGATCGTGCTGGCCGAGGGACGTGTCGCGCTGGAAGCCGAGCCGCGCGCGCTGTTCGCGCAGCCCGAGCGGCTGCGCGAGCTCGAGCTCGACGTGCCGCAGGTGACGGAGATCGCGGACCGGCTTCGGCGGCGCGGCGCAGACCTGCGCCTGGTGCCGCTGAGCGTGGCCGAGCTCGCCGACGCGTACGCCGGGATGCCAAGGCTGGCGCTGCGATGAGCGAGCGGCTCATCGAGATCCAGGATCTGTGGCACTGGTACCTGCGCAGGACCCCGCTCGAATCGATCGCGTTGCAGGGAGCCTCATTCACGCTCGACGCCGGGGAAGTCGTCGGGATCATGGGTCACACCGGGTCGGGAAAGTCGACCCTCGTGCAGCACTTCAACGGCCTGCTCCGCCCGCACTTGGGCACCGTGCGGGTGTGCGGGACGGATCTCGGCGATCGCCGCGTCGACCCGCGGCCGCTCCGCCGGCGCATCGGCCTGGTCTTCCAGTTCCCCGAACAGCAGCTGTTCGACCCCACTGTCGGCGACGACATCGCGTTCGGCCCGCGCAAGCTCGGCTGTGACCGCGCCGAAGTGCGACGGCGGGTGCAGCGCGGCATGGAGGCCGTGGGCCTGTCTTTCGAGGATTTCAAGGACCGCTACACCTTCGGGCTGAGCGGAGGCGAGATGCGAAAGGTCGCCCTCGCCGGCGTGCTCGCGCTCGAGCCCGAGGTGCTTGTGCTGGACGAGCCCACGGCAGGTCTCGATCCACGCTCGCGCCGCGAGCTCCTTGGCTCGCTTCGCGCCCTGCATGAGGACAAGGGCACCGCACTGGTCTTCGTGTCGCACAACATGGACGAGGTCGCCGAGCTCGTCGAGCGCGTGGACGTCATGTCCGAGGGACGCACCGTGATGTCCGGTCCGGTGCGCGAGGTATTCCGCGAAGAGCGCCGGCTGCGCGAGCTCGGACTCGGCGTGCCGGCCGCCGCGGAGCTCGCCGGCGCGCTGCGCGAGCGCGGCATCGCGCTCCGCGGAGACGTGCTGACGGTCGATGACGCCGTGGAGGCGATGTGGACGAGTTTGAATTCTCCCGCAGCGTAACCATCGGCCAGTACATCCCCGGCACGTCGGTGATCCATCGGATGGATCCTCGGGCGAAGATCCTCGCGTTCATCGTGATCATCGCGGGGGTCATCACCACCCCGTCGTACATCGGCAACGGCATCGCCTTCGCCGCCGTGATCGTGCTCGTCGCGCTGAGCGGCCTGCCGCTGGGCTACCTCATTGGCGGCATCCGGCCGGTGATCCCGATCATCGTCGTGTACACGCTCTTCAACTTCCTGTTCCTCGGCAACTACGACCCGACCGGGTCGCCCGTGCTGTGGCGGCTGCCGGTCGCGGTGGGTCCGTACGAGTTCGCGTTCACCGTGACGGACAACTCGATGCGGCAGACGGCGCAGGGGGTATTCCGGATCTTCGACCTCATCCTGCTGTCGAGCCTCCTCACCCTGACGACCACGATCACCGCGCTGTCGAAGGCTGTCGAGAGCCTCCTCGCGCCGTTCCGTCGCGTGCGCGTACCCGGCCACGAGATCGCGATGATCTTCGCCATCGCGTACCGCTTCATGCCGACGGTGGCCGAGGAGCTCGAGCGGCTGATGAAGGCGCAGGCCTCGCGCGGAGCCGACTTCGGAAGGCCGGGCGGGCTGCGCTTCATCCAGCGGACGCGCCAGCTCGTCCCCGTGACGGTGCCGCTCTTCGTGTCCGCCTTCAGGCGCGCGGAGGATCTCATCCTCGCGATGGAGTCGCGCTGCTACGTCGGCGGTGCTGGGCGGAGCGCCGTCGACCTCGGCGCGCTGCGCGCCCTCGACTGGGCCGCGCTCGCGGCGGCCCTTGCCTTCACGATCGCGCTGTGGCGCACTCCGTTCCCGCTGTGAGCGGGCGCGAGCGCCACTCTCTCATTCTCTCGCAGCGTTCGGCCGGCTTGCGATCCGTGAGTGGGCGGCCGCGCCGGCCTTCGATCCGGTCGCAGCAGCGTTCAGTCGACCTCCGACGCGCCGCGCCGCGGCGCCCATGACCGACGTCGAGCGCGTGCTCGCGGCGGTGGACGAGCTGCAGGGGGACTGTGTCGCGTTCCTCGCCGACCTGGTGCGGATCCCGACGGTGAACCCACCCGGGGATCGGTACGAAGAGTGCGCGCGGGTCATCGGCGAGCGGCTGGGGACGCTAGGTTACGCGGTCGACTACGTCCGGCCGCGAGCCGCACGCGACGGACCTCCGCGGGTGAACGTCTTCGCCCGCATGGCGGGAGCCGAGGCACGGCCGACGCTCCATTTCAACGGGCACTTCGACGTCGTGCCGGCCGGGGACGCCGCCGCCTGGTCGCACCCGCCGTTCGGAGCCGACAGCGACGGCGGCGTGTTGTGGGGGCGCGGGACCGGGGACCAGAAGGCCGGCATCGCGGCCTCCGTGTACGCGGTCGAGGCGATCCGGCGCGCCGGCATTGCGCTCCGCGGGAGCGTCGAGCAGAGCGCCACGGTCGACGAGGAGAGCGGCGGCTTCGAGGGCATGGCGGAGCTGTGCGACCAGGGATTCATCGGCGCGGAGCGCACGGACCACGTGATCATCACCGAGCCGCTCAACGTGGATCGCGTCTGCGTCGGGCACCGGGGGGTGTACTGGTTCGAGGTGACGGCGCGCGGCCAGACAGCGCACGGAAGCATGCCGGGGTTCGGCCGCAATGCCGCGGACGCCATGGCGCGCCTGGTCACCCGGATCGAGCGCGAGCTCGGGCCCAGGCTCGCCGAGCGCAGGACGGCGATGCCGGTCGAGCCCCCGGCTGCACGCAGCGCGTCGATCAACCTGAACTCGCTTCACGCCGGACAGCCGGCCGATGTCGAGCAGACTCCGTGCGTTCCCGACACCTGCGTCGCCATCTTCGACCGGCGCTTCCTGCTGGAGGAGACGAGCGACTCGGTGCGCGCCGAGATCGCCGACATGGTGACGGCCGAGGAGGCGCGCGGCCGCGGGATCCGATGGTCCGTGCGCGACCTCATGCTGGTCGAGCCGACCGAGACGCCGGCCGACCGTCCTGTCGCACGCGCCGTCGGCGACGCGATACAGCGCGTCCTCGGACGTCCCGCCGCGATCATCGCGAGTCCCGGCACGTACGACCAGAAGCACGTCGTGCGTCGGGGCGGCGTCGACGACTGCATCGCGTACGGGCCCGGCATCCTCGAGACGGCGCATCGACCCGATGAGTACGTGCGGCTCGATGATCTCGCGAACGCGACGAAGGTGATGGCGCTCGCGACACTCACGCTCCTTGGGACTCGCTGAGCGGGACCGTGGCCGCGCTCCCGGACGGCAACGTCACGTTCGTATTCAGCGACATCGGAGGCAGCACGCGCATGCTCGGACAGCGCCCCCGCGCTCTACGCATCGGCGCTGCTACGCCACGACGGGACCATGCGCGGCGCGGTGGGGATCGTGCTCGGCGATCTGTCGCGGCTTGCGCCGCGCGGCGGCCGCTTCGAGTACGGCGCGCGCCTCGCCGGCGCCGCGGCCGCCCTCAGGAAGGCAACGGAGTCGAGCGGCCGTCGCCTTACGAGCTCTTCCACGACCCATCGGCGATGGTCGACCTCATCGATCCGCTGATCGCCGCGGCCTGGTCCGAGGCACAGCGGATGGATCCAGCTCAGGCGTTCTCTTACGCGGTGCGCGGAGACTCGTGAGGGGCGGCCGATCTATGGCTGAGTGGCGATGATGCGGACGACCTTGTCGTTCGATCCGTTGTCCGTCGTGAGATAGAGCGCGCCGTCGGCTCCGAGCCGGGGCGTGCGCAGGCGCCCATAGACGCCGTTGTAGAGAACATCGGCCTGCGTCGCTGTCGCGCCGGAGATGGTGAAGCGGCGAAGGTCGGATTCCTTGAGCGTCGCGACGAAGAGCGAGCCGCTCCAACTGCCCCACCCGCCGCCGGTGACGAAATCTCCGCCGGAGGTCGCCAGGGTCACGTTGCCCGACGACCACGCGGGGTCGAGGTAGCCGCCGGGACCGTCGGGGCCACGAACGATCGGGTAACCGTAGTTGCCGCCGGCGACGAGGATGTTGATCTCGTCCTGCGTGTCGTCGCCATGTTCGACCTCGAACGGACCTTGACCCAAAATGGGCGTGTGGAGCGGCAGACCATCGACGTGATGCTCGCTGAGGCGCGAGCGAGACTGCGCCGCATGACCGCGACCGAAGCCGCCGCCGCGATGGAGGATGGCTGGACGCTCATCGACACGCGGGCCGGTGACATCCGCACGCGCGACGGGGCGATCCCGGGGGCGGTCCACGCACCGCTCAGCGTTCTCGAATGGCGCGTGGACCCGACTGCCGAACTCCCGGACCCCGTGCTCGCGCGGAGCGATGGTAGATTCATCCTCATCTGCGAGCACGGCTACTCCTCCAGCCTTGCCGCAGCGCGCCTCCACGAGCTCGGCTTCATCGAGACGACCGACGTCATCGGAGGTTTCGAGGCCTGGGCCGCGGCGGGTCTCCCTGTGTCCGGGGCGGAACGGCCGCGCTAGGAACGCGCCGGCCGGCGCCATCTGCCCCCGGCGCTGCGTCACGGCGCGCCGCGGCAAGGGCTTTGCACCGCGTCGGCCCATGGGATCGCTGAAGGAGTACGACCCCAAGCGGCGCTTCGGCCGCACGCCCGAGCCGCCGGGCCGGGTCGCGAAGAGCGAGCGCCGCCGCTACCTGATCCAGAAACACCGCGCCACGGCGCTCCACTACGACTTCCGGCTGGAGGCCGACGGCGTCCTGAAGTCATGGGCCGTTCCGAAGGGACCGTCGCTCGACCCGGCGACGAAGCGACTGGCGATGCAGGTCGAGGATCACCCGGTGGAATACGGCGACTTCGAGGGCGTCATCCCCGAAGGCGAATACGGGGGCGGCACGGTGATGCTGTGGGACACCGGCACGTACGAGCCGGAGGTGGACGACGTCGGCGCCGCGCTCGAACGTGGCGAGCTGAAGTTCGTCCTCCACGGGAAGAAGCTGAAGGGCGAGTGGGTGCTCGTCCGTACCCGAGGCCGCCAGTGGCTGCTGATCAAGCACCGCGACCGGTCCGCTTCGAAGACGAAGGACATCACCGCTGCCGCGCCCAGGTCGGTGCAGAGCCGCCGCCTGCTCGCGGGGATCGCGAAGGCCGGAGGAGGCGACGTCGCGAAGGCCGCGACCGGCGACCCGTGACCAGGATGGTCGCGCTTCCAGCTCCTGCAGCGCCGCGGCGGTGACGTGCGGCCCGTTCGCCGAGTGGACCGCCGGGGGCAGGCTCCGCCAGCCGGTCTTCCTCGGCCTGCGGATCGACAAGTCCCCGAGCGAGTGCCGCTGGGGCGATCGTGAGTTCTGAGGCCGTCCGCGTCGCGGGCGTCACGATCACCCACCCCGATAAGGTCTGGTGGCCCGACGACGGGATCACGAAGGTCGATATCGCGCGGTATTACGACGGGATGGCGGCGCGGATCGCGCCCTGGCTGCGCCAGCGGCCGCTCACCGCGGAGCGCTGCCCCGATGGCATGAGCGGCCCGTGCTTCTATCAGAAGAACTTCGCGAAGGGTCTTCCGGACGGCGTGCCAACGATCGCGATCCGTGCCGAATCGACGAAGCGCGACGTCCACTACGTCGTCGGTGGCTCCAAGCGCTCGCTCATCGCGCTGGTGCAACTCGGCTGCATCACGATGCACGTGATGAATTCACGCACCACGAGCCTGCACGCGGCCGACTGGCTCGCCTTCGACCTCGACCCAGGCAGCGGCCGCTTCTCCGATGCGGCGACCGCGGGGCTCGTCCTGCGTGACATCCTCGACGAGTTCGGACTCAGGTCGTTCCCAAAGACATCCGGCAGCCGGGGCCTCCACGTCTTCGTGCCGCTGCGAGCCGGATACGCCCAGGACGCTGCGCGCGCTTTCGCCGTGTCCGTCGGCGGCGAGCTCGCAGGCCGAGCGCCGAAACTCGTGACGATGGCACAAAGGAAAGCCGCCCGCGACGGCCGCGTGTACGCCGACCCGTTCCGCAACGGCTTCGGCCAAACGATCGCCACGCCCTATTCGGTCCGGCGCAGGCCGCACGCCCCCGTGTCGACGCCACTCGACTGGGATGAGGTGCGGCCGTCCCTCGACCCGGCGAGCTTCACCATCCGAACCATCGAGAAGCGTCTTGGCGCGCCCGACCCGTGGGCCGGCTTCCCGCGCGCGAGGCAGCGGCTGCCCGCGTAGCGCCGCCACCCGAGGCTAGTCGCTCCCCATGACGGTGAACCTCGCGCCCCGGCAGGTACGCCCTCGGCTGCAAGCTTCCTGATCACGTGGCGGTAACGGCCTCATCGTCCGCGCGGTCGAGCCGCCGCCGATGCCGAGCTGGAAGGACCGGAACTCGCCTCCCAACTCGCCGGGCGCCCGACCGAGTCGAGCGATCGCGCTGACTCGGGATCGGCCGCGCCGGCTGCCGCGGTCTCCGATGCGCTGGCGGTGGGCTCGAGGCGGCGGACGACCTCGCGTAGGCCGTCGGCGTCGGTTTCGAAGACCCGGCCACCTTCGCCGCCGAATCGCGCCACGAGGCGTTGTCGCATGCCATCCACCGGCGCCGGAAGGATCAGGACGAGCGGCGCCGGCGCGGCGGCGGGCGCAGCGAGCGCGCGATCCAGCGCGCAGGATCCGCCAGTGGAACAGCGCGACGACGAGACCGACGGCGGTGTCTGCCAGCAGGTGCCAGAGATCGTGCACCGCGCCGGTGGTGAACTGGACGGCCAGTATGGCGTTGACGACGCGGAACACCGCGCCGGAGCCGAACACAAGCACCGCGCCGGCACCACCGAGCACGGCGAGCGACAGCGCGAGCCGCCGCTGGGGAGCTGCCCGCTCCCCCGGCTCCACCGTGCCGCGGAACGACGACCACTGGTACCACGAAGTGATGAGACCGAGGGTGGACAGCGTGAAGTAGAGCGCGATCTCGTCCGGTCGGTGCGTGTTGTCGGCCAGGACGTAGCTTCCGATCACGCCGACCGTGCCCGCGATGCCGATAGCGGCAGCGGCGACGCCGGCCAGGTAGAAGAGGTACGAATAGCCGCGGCGCGCCGCGGCGTGGGAGCCCGTCTCCCATGCGCGACTCTCGCGTCGCACGACGGCATGGTGGTAGAGCCACGCGGCGGTGAAGACCAGGAAGTAGGGTACGGGTGTCGTGAAGTCCTGCACCACTGCCGGGTTGCCGCCGAGAAGTGGCCGCAGCAGGCGCTGAAGCGTGAAGCCCGCCGCGACGAGCGCCACCGCTTCGGCGACACCGAGCGATATGTAGAGGTATACGCGGCGCGCATCAGCCGGTCCCGGGGCGCCGCTGCGTAAGACCTCGCGACCTGCGGTCAGCCACGCGAGAAGCCACAGCGTCGCCAGGACGAAGGCCGGCGGCACGCTGCCGCCGAGCGAAGGACCGAGCGGGAACGTCGTCGCCCTCGGATCGAGCAGTGACAGCAGCGTTTGACCGGCCGCGGCAAGGGACAGCAGAGCACCGGTCCCGGCGAGGAAGAGCACCAGGTACAGGAAGACGGCGCGCGCGGTGGAACCGCGCTCGGCCGCGCCCTCGGATCCGGGGAGGCGCGCCGCCGTCGTGGCTCGCCGGGCATAGAGCGTCCCGAGCAGGATCGCGAGCGCGAGCGGCGGCGCACTTCCGCCGAGCGCCTCCTTGAGCAGGCGTGAGCGGTCGGGGATCGGCGGAGCTCCCGGGGCGGGGGTGAACCCGGGCGGGAACGCGTGGTCGACGAAGCCGACGGTCGCGCTCCAGATCCCCGCGAGCAGCAGGACGGCTGAAACGGCGGCGACGAGCGTGACGATGAAGAGGACCGCATACGCCTGGAATCGGCGTATCTCGCCGGCCCTCGCGCCGAGGCCGACCCGTCGATCGTCCTCCGATCGCCGACCGTGCCACCACCAGGTGGCCGCTGCGGCGAATGCCATCGCGGACGCGCCCGCGGCTCGGGCCGGCCACGCGAGTTCGAGGCCGAACGGCGCGACGGATTCTGAGCCGAAGAGCGCGGCGCGGACCAGCAGGCTGAGCGTTCGCGCCCCGTACCCGAGCGCGAGAAGCGCGGTCACCGCCATGACCGCATGCAGGTAGAAGCTGCGCCACTTTGAGCTGCGATCGGCCTCTGACCGCCGCGCCGCGCGATCGTCGGGAAGCCAATGGAGGTACCACGCCGGAAGCCCGACGAGGAGCAGCGCGATCGCCAGGCTCATCTGTTCGCGGTGGATCTCGAGCGGGCGCGCGCGCCCCTCGGCGAAGAGGAAAGG
>JALYKU010000007.1 GCA_030774595.1 Chloroflexota bacterium
CCGCTGTCGCGCCCGCTCCGGCCGTCGCGGTCATCCCCGAGGGCCAGGGCTCCATCGTGCTGCCCAAGACGATCCCCGTGGGCGAGCTCGCGAAGACCCTCGAGATCAGCGTCGTCGACGTGATACGCGCGCTCGTGAACATGGGTGTCATGGCGACGATCAACCAGACGGTCGACTTCGAGACCGCCTCGCTCGTCGCGAGCGAGCTCGGCTTCGAGGTCGTGCCGGAGGAGGACGTCGTCCCCGAGCTGGACGCGGTGCTGGCGGAGCCGGTCTCGACCAAGCAGGTGCTGTGGACGGACGACGACACCTCCCAGCTGCGCGCGCGGCCGCCCGTCGTCACGATCCTGGGTCACGTCGACCACGGCAAGACCAGCCTGTTGGATGCGATCCGCGAGACCAACGTCACCGCGCGCGAGGCAGGCGGGATCACGCAGCACATCGGGGCGTACCAGATAGAGCACAACGGCCGCAAGGTCACTTTCCTCGACACGCCGGGGCACGAGGCGTTCACGGCCATGCGCGCCCGTGGCGCGCAGGTCACCGACGTGGCGATCCTCGTGGTGGCCGCGGACGATGGCGTGCAGCCGCAGACGGTCGAGGCGATCTCGCACGTGCGCGCGGCGGGGGTACCGATCGTCGTCGCGCTCAACAAGATCGACAAGGGTGACGCGAACCCCGACCAGGTGAAGGGGCAGCTCGCCGAGCAGGGCGTGACGATCGAGGAGTACGGCGGAGAGGTGCCGCTGGTGCCGGTGTCCGCCAAGACCAAGCAGGGCATCGACGACCTCGTCGAGGTCGTCCTGCTCGTGGCCGACGTCGCGGATCTCAAGGCGGATCCGGACCGCCCGGCGATCGGCCGCGTGATCGAGGCGCACCTCGACAAGGGCCGCGGACCGGTCGCCACGGTGCTCGTGCAGACCGGCACGCTGGATCGCGGCGATCTGATAGTCGCCGGTACGACGTTCGGCAAGGTCCGCGCGATGACGGACCACAACGGCAAGAGCATCGGCCGAGCGGAGCCTTCGCGGCCCGTGCAGATCCTCGGCCTCCCCGAGGTGCCCGCGGCCGGCGACGTGCTGCGTGCGGTGGCCGATGAGAAGACCGCGCGGGGGCAGGCGGCGCAGAACGCGCGCGATCGCGCCGCCGCGACGGGTACAGAGCGCCCGGCGACGCTCGACGAGATGTTCGCGCAGGTCAAGGAGGGGAAGGCCAAGGAACTCAAGATCGTGCTCAAGGCCGACGTACAGGGTTCCCTCGAGGCGATCAAGGGCGCGCTGGCGAAGATCCCCCAGGACGAGGTCGCGCTGAACGTCATCCACGACGCCGTCGGGGATGTCACCGAGTCGGACGTCACGCTCGCCGCGGCGTCGGGAGCGGTCGTCATCGGCTTCAACAACCGCGTCGACGTACCCGCCAAGCGCGCGGCGGAGCAGGGGACGGTCGACGTCCGGCAGTACAAGGTCATCTACGAGCTGCTCGAGGACGTGCAGAAGGCGCTCACCGGGATGCTCGAGCCCGAGATGGTCGAAAGCATCCTCGGACACGCTGAGGTCCGCGCGATCTTCACCGCGGGCAAGACGACGATCGCGGGCTGCATGGTCGTCGACGGCCTCATGCGCCGTGGTGCCCAGGCCCGGCTGATCCGTGGCGGCGCACCCGTCCACGAGGGACGGATCGACACGCTGCGGCGCGTGAAGGACGATGCGCGTGAGGTCAACGCCGGGCTCGAGTGCGGCATCGTCCTCGAGGGTCACAACGACGTGCTCGTCGGCGACGTGATCGAGAGCTACGTGATCCAGCCCAAGCCGAGGTAGCCGTTGCCGTACAAGAGGACCGACCGGGTCAACTCGCTCCTCCAACGCGAGCTCGGGACGATCATCAGTGAGGAGCTTCGCGATCCGCGGATCAGCTTCCCGACCGTCACGGCCGTGGAGACGAGCCCGGACCTACGGCGCGCACGCGTGTTCGTGAGCGTGCTCGGCGACGACCCGGCGGTCGCTTCCACCATGACCGCGCTCGAGGACGCGCGCCAGCACCTGCGGCACGAGATCGGCGAGCGAACCGACCTGCGGTTCGTCCCCGACCTCAGCTTCGTCGCGGACCGGTCCGCCGCCACGGCCACGCGCATCGCCGCTCTGCTGCGCGAAGCGGCGAAGGGGCGCACCGAGTGAACGAGGTAGTGCGGCGGCTGCGCGAGGCGCGACGGATCGCGATCGTCTCGCACCGCGATCCGGATGCCGACACGATCGGCTCCGGCATCGCTCTCGGCCTCGCGCTGGAGTCGCTCGGCGCGAGCGTGAGCTGGCACTGCGCCGACCCGGTCCCCGACTCGATCCTGTTTCTCGCGCGATCCGAGCGCTACGTGACGACGCCGCCCCCGGGTGACGTCGACCTCGTCGTGACGGTCGACTTCGGTGACGCCACGCGCGCGAAGTTCCCTCTTCCGAGCGGTCCGCCGCTGGTGAACATCGATCACCATGTCTCGAATCCGGGGTTCGGTGCGGCGAACCTCGTCGATGCCACCTCCGCGGCGACGGCCGAGCTCGTCTCGCGCGTGATCGACGCGCTCGGAGTGCCGTGGACCGCCGACATGGCGACCGCCGCGCTCGTCGGGATCATGACCGACACGGGATCGTTCCAGTTCCCGAGCACCGACGAGCGCGCGCTCGAGCGCGCCGCGCGCCTGCGAGCCGCCGGCGCCGATCTGCAGGCGATCACGTACAACGTCTTCCGCAACAAGCGGTTCGAGGCCCTGAAGCTGTGGGGGTTCGCGTTCTCGCGCCTCGTCCGTGAGTCGGACGGCGAGCTGGTCTGGACCGAGCTGCGGTCGGGCGACCACGAGGCGGCGATGGCGCGCGACGAGGACTCCTCCGGGCTCGTCGAGCAGATCGCTCGGAGCAAGGGGATGCGTGTGGCCCTGCTCTTCACCGAGGTGCCTGGAGGGGTGAAGGTCTCGTGCCGGACCTCCGAATCGCCACCTTCGGTGGACGCGTCCGCCCTCATGGGCCGCTACGCGGGCGGCGGACACGTCCGCGCCGCGGGCGCGCTCGTGCTCGGCGCGCCCGCGCTGATCCGCGAACAGGTCCTGGCCGAGGCTCGCGACGCGCTCGCCGCGGCCCGCGTTCCCGCCTGACCCTCCAGCCGACCCCGGAGGGCGTCCTTCCGATCGACAAGCCGTCCGGCTGGACGTCGCACGACGTCGTCGCCGTTGCCCGCCGCGTCCTCGGCACCCGCCGGATCGGACATGGCGGGACGCTCGACCCGCTCGCGACGGGCCTGCTTCCGCTCCTGGTCGGTCCCGCGACGAAGGCGGCCGAGCTGCTGCATGGAGCGCCGAAGGCGTACGCGGCCGTCGTGCGCTTCGGGCACGAGACACCGACCGACGATCTCGAAGGAGCACCGACGCGCAAGGCTCCTGTGCCGGCTGCCGACGTCGAGTGGCTCGACCAGCAGCTGGCTCCCTTCCGCGGGACGATCACGCAGGTGCCGCCCGCATTCGCCGCGGTCAAGGTCGGCGGAAGAGCGGCGTACGTGCGCGCCAGGGCGGGGGAGACGACCGTGCTGCGGCCGCGTGAGGTGACCGTCGAGCGCGTGTCGATCGCGTCATGGCGACCGCCCGACCTGGTCGTGCTCGTGGTGTGCGGACGCGGCACATACATCCGGGCGCTCGCGCGCGACATCGGGCGCGCCGTCGGATCCGCGGCCCACCTGGCGTTGCTGCGACGGCTGGCGGTCGGCGCGCTTGATGCAGGCGTCGCCATCAGCGTGGACATCATGCGCGCGCGTGGGCGCGACGCCGTATTGACCGGTCTCTTACCTGCCGACCCAGATATCGCCGTGCTCGACGACCGCTACCGCAGCGAGCCCGTCGAAAGACTCCTCGGCGACTGGGGCCAACGACCATGATCCTGACGACCATCGAGCGGGCGGTGCGCGGGCTGCTCTTCGCCTGGCAGCAGCTATCGCTCGACGCGAAGGTCGTCGGCGGCGTCGCGACGGTGAACTGGCTGCTGCTGTTCGCGAACCACACCACCGTGGGCGCCGAGCGCGACGTGCCGCTGTGGCAGCTCTTCCCGCTCGCGGACGCGGTCGTCTTTCTCGTCGTGACGGGGACGCTGGCAGTGACGTATCCGTTGCGCGACCGGCGCCTAGGCCCGGCCTTCACGCCGCGCGCGCGGGCGGTCCATCTCGCGGCGATCGTCGCTGCGTTCGTGATCGTTCCGACGGTCGCCTCCATCATCCTGCGCGAGACCGGACGGCCGTACACGTACATCCACGACGGCGCGCTCATGATCGAGGAGGCGTCGCGCAAGCTGCTCGCGGGCCAGAATCCGTACGTCGCCGACTACCTCGACACGGCGCTCTACTACTGGCCCATGCTGAACAACCCCGCGCTCTACCACCTGACGTATTTCCCGATGCTGTTCCTGGTCACCACCCCATTCGTGTGGGCCTTCGGACACCTCGGTGCCTTCTGGGACCAGCGCTACCTCTACCTGCCCGCATTCGTCGCGACGCTGGCGATCTTGCCGCTCGTGATCCGCGGCACCGAACGACGCCTGTCCGCGGTCGCGCTCGTCGGGCTGAACCCGCAGCTGTTCCCGTTCGTCGTGGAGGGCCGCAACGACTTCTTCGTGTTGCTATTCCTCTTCGCCGGCATCGCTCTTCTTCAGCGGGAGCGGCGCACGCTGGCGGGCCTCGCGTTCGCTGCGGGCGCGGCGGCCAAGCTCCACGCGCTCTTCATCCTGCCCTTCGTGGCCGTGTACCTGGTCGCGACGAAGCGTCCGCGCACGGTCCGCGAGGCGTGGACCGTCCTCTGGCGCCCGCTGTGGCCCGCGGTCCTGCTGCTCGCCGTCACCTTCCTGCCGTTCCTGCTGAACGACTGGGGGGCGTTCTACGACGACGTCGTGCGATACAACGCCGGAGGCGCGGCCTGGACGTATCCGATCAGCGGGATGGGCTTCTCCGCTCTGCTGCTGTCGGTTGGGGTGATCGCGTACCGGCAGGCCGACTTCCCGTTCGCCGTCATCGAGATCGTCGTCGCGGCGCCCATCGCCGTGTGGTCGCTGCGCCGGCTGTGGCAGACTCCCACGATCTCCGTTCTGCTCGGCGGGTACGGCGCGACCCTGCTGGCGTTCCTCTTCTTCGGCCGCTACTTCCAGGGCAACTATCTCGGCTACATCCTCGCGGTCGCGACGCCGATCCCCTTCCTGCGCTCACTTCCGCGCCGGCGCTCCCGGGCGGCGCGCGTCGCGGCCCGCAGGCCAACCGTCGACGCCCCAGCCTCCGCCTCACCTCTTCGACCCATCGATTGACCGGGGGCACGCCCGCCGGCGTTCCGGTGGTGCACGATTTCGCCGGGTGGCCCGAGGGACCCTTGCATCTGGCGATCGGGGTCTTCGACGGCGTGCATCTCGGCCATCGAGCGCTGATCTCGCATCTCGCGGCCGAAGCCGCCGGCGCGGGCGCCGCTCCGGTCGCCGCGACGTTCGATCCGCTGCCCATCCAGGTGGTCGCGCCGGGTGCGCCCGCGTCCGCACTGTCGTCGGCACACGAGCGGACCCGTCTGCTCGGTGAGGCGGGGGCCTCGGCCGTCGTCCTGTTCCACTTCGACGAGCGCTTCGCGTCGCTGACCGCGCGCGAGTTCGTCGCCGGCGTGGCCGG
The DNA here is from genome assembly GCA_030774595.1 of Chloroflexota bacterium. Next base: position 5,668 of record JALYKU010000007.1, read on the forward strand.
TGCGGGCGAGACCCACCGCGTCGTGGTCGGCGCCGATTTCCAGTTCGGTCACGGCCGCGAAGGCGACGTTCGGACGCTGGCGAAGCTTGGGACCCAGATCGGCTTCGAGGTCGACGTGTTCCCGCCATTCGAGATCGATGGCGCTTCGGTCAGCTCGACGCGCATCCGCAACGCCCTCGCCGCGGGCGCGGTGGAGGAGGCAGCAAGGCTGCTCGGACGCCCGTACGCCGTACCGGGGGAGGTCGTTCATGGGAGCAGCCGGGGGCGCGGGCTCGGCTATCCGACGATCAACATCGCGACGCCGCCGGAGCGCCTCCTTCCCAAGGACGGGATCTACGCCATGCGCGTCGGGCTCGATGGGCGCGAGTATGCGGCGGCCGCGAGTCTCGGCGTGCGTCCCACCTTCGGCGGCGGGCCGAAGGTGCTCGAGGCGCACCTCCTCGACTTCCAAGCCGATGCTTACGGGCGGCGGGCGATGGCGGCCTTCGTGCGCCGGCTGCGCGACGAGCGGCACTTCGGGACGCCCGAGGAGCTCACCGCGCAGATAGCCAAAGATGTCGAAGCGACGCGCGAGGCGCTGTGCTGAGC
>JALYKU010000008.1 GCA_030774595.1 Chloroflexota bacterium
GCGCTGGCCTTTCGTTGATCGCTGCGCCTTGTGCGCGTGTGTATGACTGCCTGCTCGTCCTCACGGCTTTCGCGACGGCAGTGGCCGTGCCAGTCCGGGCGGCCCTCGTGGCGACGCAACCGTCCGGCTGCAAATGAGCGAATCGACCCGGCGCCTCGCAGGCGTGAGCCGGGCGCGAAGTGAAGCTGCACATTTCCCGGACGCTTCTCGCCCGGCAGAGGCTGGCCGAATTATCTAAACGCACTCCTCTTCCTCCTCCTCCACCTCCTCCTCCGAGCGCGCGATCCTTGCGCTCCTCCGGGCGGCCGTAGCCTTCTGGTGCATACGGAGGTACCGGTCGGTACCGCGGCCGCGACGGGGTCGCGTACAGTCGCGCCGTGCGGTCGCGCGACATGCTCGCGTACGCCATCGGGCTGATCGCGGGCGGCGCGCTGCTGCTCGCGTCCGGTTACGCGGATCGGTCGCCGGAGGTCGTGCGGCACAACGACTTCGCGGGCTTTTGGGCGGGCGCTCGGACCATCGTCGATGGCGGCAGCCCCTTCGACGCGGCGGCCTTGACCCGGACCGTCGACCGGTACGGAACGCAGCACCCTTCCGTGTTCGGATATCCCGGCTGGGTGGCGGTCGCGTTCGTGCCGTTCGCACTGTTGCCGATCGAGCTCGGATCGGCGATCTGGACGCTCGGAACGATGGCGCTAGCGATCGTCGCCGTGGGCGCGCTCCTGGGAAAGTGGTGCCCCGCCCTCCCGGTCGTCCACACTCTCGCTGGCCTGACGGTGGTGTCGTCCCACCCCGCACGGCTGACGGTGCTGCTCGGACAGTGGGGCTTCCTGCTCCTCGCAGCCGTGGCGGCTGCGGCAGCGTGGCTCTCCTCTGGCCATCCCGGACGCGCCGGACTGGCGGCGACGATGTTCATCGCAAAGCCGCAACTCTTCGTCGCGTCGGCCGTCGGGCTCGCCGGTGCGGCGATCCAGCGACCCGGTGCCTCGCGCTTCTTCGCGGCCGCCGTCGGCACAACGATCGCCGCGGCGATCGTGTCAGCGATCGCGCTGCCGGGCTGGTGGAACGATTGGGCCGTCACAGTACCCGTCAAGCTCCTACCGGATCCACCGCAAACGACCACGCTCATGACGTTGCTCTCGAACATCTTCGGCGGCGGCGGGCGATTCATCGCGCTCGCACTTATCCTTGTCGGTGCCGTCATCGCGCTGGGTTTTCCGCCAAATGGCGGCGCCTGGCTCGCGGCGTGGCTGTCCCTGTCCTCGGTGGCGGCGATTTACTCGTGGTCGTATGACCATCTGCTGCTGATCGCGCCGCTCGTTATCGCCACCGGAGTCGCGGGCCGACGCTCGCTCCGCGCGGCGATCGTCGGGGCCGTGCTCTGGGTGCTGCTGCTCAACGTCGCGTCGACGCTGCTTGCGGTGATCGCGGCCCGCCGGGATCAAGAGTCCTATTCGGCGATCGTGCCGGTCATCGCATTCGTGCTGGCAATAGTGCTGGTGTGGCCGGAGCGCTCGCCGACGCGTCTGGTCTCGGGGAAGCCGAAGTGGGCGCGATCCCCGGAAAGAGTGTGACCTCCGCGATGGGCTCAGCTTGGACCGCGGCCATGCGGTCGGTCGGCGACGGGCCAACGGGCGCGGAACGGCGTTGGGCGCCAAAGCAGGCGCTGGCTCCTTCGAGGCCCGACGACTGATGTGTGTCGGGAATCAAAGTCAGGCGCGTGTGGCGATGGCGCGTCGGCAACTGGAGCGCACGGGCCCGATCGGCGGATACTCGGCCACATCCTCGGCGCGAGCGGCTGTACTTCCATCTCCTCGACGCCGAGCGCGTCGGAAGGCAGGTGCGGAGGCATGAGCCGCCGCGCGATCTGCACGAGCTTCGCGCGCTGGCGAAGGAGCTGGGTCGACATGGGCGCGTCTGATAGTCGCGGAGCGCGCGCCAGATCCCGACAGCGAGCACGCAAACTACAAGGAAGGCCACGAATCCGGCGCGCCGCATCGACGCGCGAGATTGGCAAAAGCGTGACGGCGACCAGATGGCCCCGTTACTGTCCAGCGATGTCGTCAGAGAGCCGGGCCGGAACGTCCGCCGCTCCCGTTGGGCTGTGGTGGCCGCCTCCGCTCGAGATATCGATCGGCGATCTCATCGCGCACCACCCGGAGATTGGCCTCACGGCGGCCGATGTCACGCGACGCCGCTACCACCGCATCGTGCGGCTCTGTTCGCCCCGGCCCGGCCGGATCGCGGCCGTCGCCGCGGAATGAGTGTTTCGCTAGCGGTCATCGTGCCGGTCCACAATGAGTTCGGCAATATCGGGCCCTTCTACGAGCGCACGCGCGCGGTGCTCGAGACGCTCCCCGCCTCATGGCGAATCGTCTTCGTGAACGACGGGAGCGACGACGGCAGCCTCGAGCGGATCCGCGAGCTGCGCGCGCGCGACGACCGGGTGAAGGTGATCTCGCTGTCGCGGGACTTCGGCTACCACGCCGTCCTCCTCGCCGGCCTTTCGCTGGTCGCTGCGGATCGTTACGCGATGATCGACGTCGATTGCGAGGATCCGCCCGAACTCCTCCGCGACTTCCACGCGGCGATCGAGGGCGGTGCGGATATCGCGTACGGCATCCGATCCAACCGCGTGGAGCCCGCCACGCTCACGTTCTTCCGCAGGCTCTTCTACTACCTGAATCGCTCAATCGCGGACAGCGACATCGTCCTCTGGATGGCCGAGTTCGCGATGATCACCCGGCAGGTCCGCGACGCGATCCTCGTGCCGAGGACGACGTACGTGTTCCTGCGGGCGGAGATCGGGTACGCCGGCTTCGTCCGCGTCGGCGTGCCGTACCTGCGCGCGGCGCGGACCTCCGGGAAGACACACTACGGCGTGTTCAACATGACGCGCTTCGCCGTGGCGGGGTTCCTCGCGGGATCAACGTTCCCCCTGCGATTCATCCTCTACCTCGCGGTCGCCGCGGGCGCGCTGTACCCGTTCGTCGTCGCCGTCGGCGGGCTCGGCGCCTCGGGGGCGGCCACGCTCGCGGCGGTCGCGACCTTCTACTTCGCGCTCATCGCGCTCTCGACGATCGCGCTGTACCTCGCGCGCACGTACAAGAACGGCGTCGGGCGGCCCGTCTTCATCGTCGACCGGACGAAGACCGAGCTGTAGGTCACACGGCCGGAAGTCAACCCCGGGGCAGCTCCGGGACAAAGTCGTGGCCTCCGCGCCGCTCTCCCTGACCGCCCAGACCTCCATGACCGCGCCGGCGCCGGCGCGCCAGCTCAGGAGCGCGAGCATGAAGCCGAGGACACCGAGTGGCAGGGCGAGCGCGAACGCGGCGAGCGTTGCCGGCGCGCCGGCACGCCGCTCGCGAAGGCCGATGAGCCGTTTCAAGAGGACGCACTGCTCGAAGCCGAGCGCGTCGAGCGCGCTCTGCGCCCAGCCGAGCGGATCGTGCTCGTACGAACGGAAGTCGAGCCGCGTCAGGCGGAAGCCGGTCCCGGCCAAGGTCAGTCGGATCGCGTCGGGCGAGAAGTGGCAGAGGTGTCGCGGCACATCGAGGTGCATCCAGTGCCGACCGCTCGCCCGGGATTGCCAGCTCGCGACGTTCGGCAGTCCGAGGATGAGCATCCCGCCGGGGCGAAGCCGTGACGCGGCGGACCGCAGCGCGGCGATCGGGTCAGCGAGGTGCTCCAGCACGTGGAACATGACGATGAGATCGAGCACCGGCGCCGGGCGGAGCGCTTCGAGATCACCGACGTACATCGGAACACCGGCCGCCTCCGCGGCGACCAGTGCCGCCTCTATCGTGCGTTCGCTTCCGATGGCCCGCCAGCCGCGCTCGCTCAGCGCCCGGAGCATCCAGCCCGTGCCACTCCCGAGCTCGAGCGCCCTGCCGCTCGCGGGGAGGCGGGTCAGCCAGTTGGCGACGCGATGCCGGTACAGGCGATGGAGAACGAGCGCCGCAAGGCGGTTGAACCGTCGGTAACGCGGCGGGTAGTAGCGATCGAGCGACGCGGGGACCGGATCGGTCCGGGCGAACGAGCACCGCCGGCACTGGACAAGCCGGAACCGGTCGCCGGTGACGTAGTCTCGGACGTCGGGGACGACGCGGGGCGCATCCGTCGCGCCGCAGACGACGCACGGCGCGGTCACGATTCGGGCTTAGTCCCCCGCGTCGCGGCAAGACCCTCGGCGCTCGAGGCGAGACCGTGGCCGAGGGCGGCCGGCACCCTGTACGTGCACAAGCCCGCGCCCGTCGGAAGCGGGGCTCGCGGACCGAGCATCGCGATTGGCACCGCATGGAGCCGCGCGACGGTCACCACTTGGTCTGGCGCGGCCCCGCGCTCGCAGCGCTCGACATACCCTCCGCCGCGGCGGCGACGATGATGTCGGGCCGTGGCTCGTCGTCGACGCGCGACGACCGAGGCTCTGACCGCGAGATCGGCCTTCACGGCGCCCCGCGCGTCCGTTCGATACGCGGTCGCGACGACCGTGCGTCCCACGAGCGCGGAGCGCAGATGGCTTCCGACGAGGGCCGCTCGCACCCAACACGAGCAGCGCGCGTCGTCGGTGGTGTCCATGCGCCGCATATACTCGCGCGCGTTGGTGGGCGCCGCGCGCACGGCGGTTCCGCTCCGTAGATCCTCCGTGATCGTCCCCCTCGTCCTCTTCGTTGCGAGCGCCGCCTTCACGCTGTGGCGAAACGCCGAGGTCGGCGTCCTCGTCGACTTCGCGTACATGGTGAACATCGCGACGCGCATCGCGGCGGGCGACGTTCCGTACGCGCAGTTCCCGCTGGCACAGGCGCCGCTCGCCTTTCTCACGCAGGCGGCACTCATCAAGCTCGCGGGACCGCACTACGCCGTGCAGATCGGCTACGCCGTGATCGTGGGGGGGATCGCGACGGCGCTGACCTACACGATCGCCACGCGCATCCTCGAGGGATCCGTGCGTTCGCCCACTGCCCTCGCGGCGATCCTGTGCATACCGATCACCCCCCTCGGGATCTACGCGATCTTTCCGCACCCCTTCTACGACCCGGACGCGTGCCTCTTCGTCCTCGCTGCGATCGGCGCGACCTTGGCCGCGCGGGATCGGCCGTCGCGGAGGCGCTGGGTCGTCTCGGGTGCGCTGCTCGCGATACCGATCTTCGTGAAGCAGAACATCGGCGGCGCGTTCCTCGTCGCGGTCCTCGCGGCGCTCGCCGCGGACGCGATCGCCCGGCCCCAAGCGCGCTCGAACCTCCGCTGGTGCCTCGCCGGCCTCGCCGGCGCGCTCGCCGTCGCGCTTGCCGGGCTCCAGCTCGTGGTCGGCATCGACCATTACCTTGC
>JALYKU010000009.1 GCA_030774595.1 Chloroflexota bacterium
GTGGCCTTCTCCATGTTCGCGCGGTAGTCGCAGTTCGGGCACACGGCGATGCGATCCTCGCCGACCTCGGTGAGCACCTGGAACTCGTGGGCGACGTCGCCGCCCATGGCGCCCGTGTCGGACTCGACGCTGATCGCCTCGACGCCGGCCCGCCGGAAGATCCGCGCGTAGGCCTCGTGCTGCGCCCTATACGAGCGGTCGAGTCCCTCCCAATCGGCATCCAGCGAATAGGCGTCCTTCATCACGAACTCGCGGGCGCGGAGTAATCCCGCGCGCGGGCGTGCCTCGTCGCGGCCCTTCGACTGGAAGTGATAAACCATCGCCGGCAGCTGCCGGTACGAGAGGATCTCGTTGCGGGCGTGATGGGTGACCAGCTCCTCGTGGGTATAGCTGATCATGAACTCATGGCCGCCGTGGTCCTTCGTCCGGAAGGTCACTGGCTCGAGCGCTTCCCACCGCCCGGTCTCGCGCCAGTACTCGGCCGGGGTGAGGACGGGTAGCTCCATCTCCTGGCAGCCGATCCGGTCCATCTCCTCACGGATGATCTGCTCGACCTTCTTCGCCGTGCGCAGGCCCAGGGGTAACAGCGTGTAGAGGCCGGCAGCGAGGGGACGCGCGATCGCCGCGCGCAGGAGGAGCTGGTGGCTCGCGTTCTGTGCCTCGGCCGGCGCTTCGCGCAAGGTGCGACCGAAGAGTTTCGACTGTCTGATCGCGCGGATTCTAGCGGCTCAGCGCGACGCGACTTCGGCCGATCCCCGCCCCATGCGGATGACGTTCGTGCTCCGTGTCGCGTCCTCCATCATCGAGCGGCCCTCGAAGACGGCGCCCTTCTCCATGACCAGCGACGGCGTCGTGATGTCGCCCTTCACGCGGGCGGGCGCGCGCAGCTCGACGCTGTCGCGGGCGAAGATGTCGCCGGTCACGTCGCCGTACACGACAACGGAGCGGCAGGTGATCGTCGCCGAGACCTTCCCGCCCTCACCGACAATCAGCGTGTCCTGCGCGGTGATCTCACCCGTGAAGGTGCCGTCGATGCGGACGGTCCCTTCGAAGCGGAGCTTGCCGTCGAACGTCGAGCCGCGTCCGAGGATGGCGGAGAGCACGGCCGCGTCCGCGCTCTCGCGGTGGGCAGCCTCCATGAACCCGGGGCTAGGTGGGACGTCCCGCCGGCACGGAGCGCCCCGGCGTCAGCAGCCCCCTGTGGGTGGCCTTCGGCGCCTTGTCGGAGTACGGCTCCTTGCCGTTCTCGATGAGGATCTTGTCGATCTCCCCCAGCAGCGCGTCCATCAGCTCGTGCTCGGCGTACACGCCGACGACCTTCCCCTTCCGGAAGAGCGCGCCCTTCCCGACACCGCCGGCGATGCCGACGTCGGCGTCCTTCGCCTCGCCGGGACCGTTGACTTCGCAACCCATCACGGCGACCTTCATGGGCACCGGGAGCGCACGCAGGCGCTCCTCGGCGACCTTCGCCAGCGGGATGAGGTCGATGTCCGCTCGGCCGCACGACGGGCACGCCACGAGCGTGAGACCCTGGTCGCGAAGCTCGAGCGACTTCAGGATGTCGAACGCGGCCCTGACCTCCGTGACGGGATCCTCGGAGAGGGAGACGCGGATGGTGTCGCCGATGCCCTCGTAGAGGAGCACGCTGATCCCCGCCGCCGAGCGCACCGAGCCCGAGAGCAGCGTGCCGGACTCGGTGACGCCGAGGTGGAGCGGGTACGGGACCGCCTTCGCCAGCCGCCGATAGGCGGCGATCATCTTCGGGACCTCGAACGCCTTCACGCTGACCACGATCGCGTCGAAGTCGAGCGCCTCGAGGATCGCGATCTCGCTGAGCGCGAGGTCGACCATGCGTTGCGCGTCGTCGCGCCACTCGCCGGGCTGCTTGTCCGGGATGGAGCCGAAGTTCACGCCGATGCGGATCGGCGTGCCCTGCTCCTTCGCGCGCGCCACGACCTGGCGGATGCCGTCCTTGTTGTGGAGGTTACCGGGGTTCAGGCGGAGCTTGTGGACGCGGGCGTCCAGCGCCATGAGGGCGAGCCGGTAGTCGAAGTGGATGTCGGCGACGACCGGCAGGATGCTTCGACGCACGACCTCCTTGAGCGCCTCGCCGGCGCGCCTGTCGGGGACCGCCACGCGCACGATCTCGCATCCGGCTTCCTGAAGCTGTTCGATCTGCCGGATGGTCGCATCGACGTCGTGCGTGAGCGTGGTGCACATGGACTGCACCGCGATCGGAGCGCCGTCGCCGATCGGGACACCACCGACCCATACGCGCTTGCTCGGCCGCCGCGTTTGGGGGCCCGCGCGGTCGGCGGCGAGGTTCATGTCCAGGCTCAAAGGGCTCTGCATAGGTTCAGTCTACCGTTCGCCGCCTGCCTGGCCGTGCGCTTTCGTTACATCACCGGATGGACGATGCTCCAGGCCGCTGCCACCTCGGATCGACGCCACGCTCGCTCAACTGGAACCGCGAGAACTAACCCGACCGCTTGTCTCGATCTCATCGACTCTGTTTGGCCCAAGGCGACGGCCGCCGTCGGCGGAGCGCCCGTCCCGAGGCTGCCGCCCCTGGCCAATTGGGTGAGGGATCGGCTCAGCGAGGGCGACCAGTTGAGACGCCACTGAAGCCGGATGAACTCGACCCGGCCGCGCCGGGGAAGCTCAGAAGGGGATCGCGCCGGCGAGGTGGCGCGGTCCGACCAGGTCCGCCTCCTGCAACTCGTTCGGAGCCGGTCTGGCCACGGCCGGGTACGGCGTGCCCTTGGCCGCATAGCCGACGCGGCGCTCGCGCCGCGGTGCACCGGCGCGTTCCAGGATGCGCTCGATCGTGCGCAGCTCGGGGATCCGCCGCAGGTGCAGTTTCTCCAGCTCCCACGCGATCGCCGCGGCGCCGATCTGCGCCCAGGGGTTCGCCCGCAGCCGCTCGCGGACCTTCAGCACGAGCGT
>JALYKU010000010.1 GCA_030774595.1 Chloroflexota bacterium
GCGTATGGGCCTCGACGCGATCAGCGTCGAATCGGACACGGGCGCGATGGGCGGCGACGTCGCCCACGAGTTCCAGGTGCTCACCGATGCCGGGGAGGACCGCCTGCTGCTCTGCGAGAGCTGCGACTACCGCGCGAACATGGAAAAGGCGACGCGGCGCATCCCGGACGTCGAAGCCGTCGACGCTGCCGCGGCATCCGAGATCGCGACACCCGGGACCGCCACGATCGAAGCGCTCACGGCCATGACCGGCGAGCCACCGTCCGCGTTCCTGAAGACGATGCTGCTGCGGGGCGCCGACGGGGTCGTCGCGGTCGTGCTTCCCGGCGATCGCGAGGTGAACGAGGCGAAGCTGCGCAAGCTCCTCGGCGCCGGAGAGATCCGTTTCGCGGGCGACGATGATTTCGCGGCTGCGGATGCGGTCCCCGGCTATATCGGCCCGGCGGGGCTGCGCGCGCGCGTGGTCGTCGACACGTCCGTTGAGCCGCGCCCGTACGTCGCCGGCGCGAACAAGCGGGACGCGCACCTGCGCGACGTCATGCTGGGCCGCGATTTCGACGGAGAGCGTCTCGACCTTCACGACGTCCGCGGCGGCGACCTGTGCCCGCGGTGTGGAGGCCGGCTGGCGCTGCGGCGAGGCGTCGAGGTGGGAAACATCTTCAAGTTCGGCCCGTACTACTCGGAAAAGATGGACGCCACGTTCCTGGCCGAGGATGGGACGCGGCGCCCGTTCTTCTTCGGCTCGTACGGCATCGGCGTGGGGCGGCTTCTGCAGACCATCATCGAGACCAACCGCGACGACCGTGGCATCGTGTGGCCGATCCAGGTCGCACCCTTCGATGCGCACGTGATCGTCCTGCCGCTGTCCGACGGGGAGGTGCGCGTCACGGCGGAGCGGCTGGTCGCGGATCTCGAGCAGCTGGGCGCCGAGGTGCTGCACGACGACCGCAACGAGTCCGCCGGCGTCAAGTTCGCCGACGCGGATCTCATCGGCCTGCCGTTCCGCGTCACGGTCAGCCGCAGGAGCCTCCGCTCGCGCTCCGTCGAGCTGAAGGAGCGATCAGGCTCCGAGGTGGAGCTCGTGGATGTGGACGCCGCCGCCGAGCGGATCTCCAGCGCGGTGCGCCGTGCCCGCGAGACGGCGCGCGCCCTGTGAGCCAGCTGCGCTCGGTGACGCCCGAGGTCCGTGAGGAGGAGCGGACGCTCGAGACGACGCTCCGGCCGCAGCGGCTCGCCGACGACGACTACATCAATCAGGACAAGGTGAAGGGCAATCTGCGGATCCTCATCGAGGCCGCGCGGCACCGTTCCGAGGCGCTCGAGCACGTCGCCCTGTATGGACCGCCGGGGGTGGGGAAGACGTCGCTGGCGAACGTGATGGCGCGCGAGCTGGGCGTCGCGATCAAGATCACGAGCGGGCCCGCGCTCGAACGCGCCGGGGATCTCGCGGCGATCCTCACGAACCTCGAAGAAGGCAGCGTGCTCTTCGTCGACGAGATCCACCGTCTCCCTCGCGTGGTCGAGGAGGTGCTCTATCCGGCGATGGAGGAGTTCCACCTCGACATCGTGCTCGGGAAAGGTCCGGGCGCGCGGACCCTGCGGCTGCCGGTGCCGCGCTTCACACTCGTCGGAGCGACGACCCGCATCGGCCGGCTTTCGTCGCCGCTGCGCGACCGCTTCGGCGCGACGTACCGACTCGACCTGTTCACGTCCGAGTCGCTGGAGCAGGTGATACGGCGGTCCTCGCGCATCCTCGGCGTGCCCATCGACCCGGACGCCGGCCGCGAGATCGCGCGCCGCTCGCGGGGGACACCGCGCATCGCGAACCGGTGGCTGAAGCGCGTACGCGACTTCGCGCAGGTACGCCACGACGGCCGCATCACGCTTGCCGTGGCGCGCGAGGCGCTGGCCGCGCTCGAGGTGGACGACGCCGGGCTCGACGCCGTCGACCGGATGCTTCTCCGCGCGATCGCGGAGAAGTTCTCGGGAGGGCCGGTCGGACTCGACACGCTCGCCGCCGCCGTGAGCGAGGACACCGAGACGATCGAGGACGTGTACGAGCCGTACCTGCTGCGGGAGGGGTACCTCAAGCGAACGCCGCGTGGGCGAGTCGCGACCGAGCGGGCGTATGGCCACCTGGGACTTGTGCCTCGGTCCTCTGGCCCGACGCTGTGGAGCGACACGCCGGCTTCCAGCGATCCGGTCGCATGAGACAATGGGGTCGTGGAACTCGCCCCGATCGGCCGTCTGCTCCTCGTCGTCGGCATCCTCATCGCCGCCGTCGGGCTACTGCTCACGCTGGGTGACCGCGTGCCCCTGCTCGGCCGCCTCCCGGGCGACTTCACGCTGCGAGGCGACCGCTGGACCGTGCACGCGCCGCTGGCGACGTCGCTCCTGGTGAGTATCGGGCTGACGCTCGGCCTCTCGCTCTTCGCGTGGCTGTCGCGGCGCTGACCGAAAGAGGTGCGAAATGACTGACGAGACCCCCGTGCTGGCCGAGGCCGAGAAGCAGGAGCGGATCCTGAACGCGCTGCAGGCGGTCCTGGACCCCGAGATCGGGCTATCGGTGATCGACCTCGACCTCATTCGCGAGGTGACCTTCGCGAACCCGGAAGAGGCCGAGGTGAAGATGGTGCTAACGACGCCCTTCTGCCCCTACGGGCCGATGCTCATCAACCAGATCCAATCAGTCTCAGAGCAGGCGGTCGAGATGCCGGTCAAGGTCACGGTGCTCCCCGACAAGTGGGAAGCGCCGCCGTGGCTCCGCTAGCGAGCGTCCCCAGGAGCTGAGGCCGGGCGCGCGGCCGGCTCGACCTTCCGCGAGAGCACGAACACCACGTCCGACAGACGGTTCAGCCACGGCAGCAGGTCGGTGCCATGGACAGTTCCCGCCGCCACCAGCGCGATGACGCTGCGCTCCGCCCGGCGGATCACCGTGCGGGCGACGTCGAGCGCCGCGGACAGCGGGTCCTCTCCAGGTATGACGAAGCGCCCGGTGATATCGACACCCATACGGAGCGCCTCGCTCGTGCGTTCGAGCTCCGCGACCGCGGCGGAGTCGATGCGCCGGCCCAGACGCGCGAGCCCGTCCGCGGGCGTGGCCACCTCCGCCATCGCGAGGTAGAGCCCTCGCTGCAGGCCGAGGATCGCCGCAGCCACGTCGCCAGCCGCGAGCGCGCGCGCGACGCCGAGCGCCGCCTGCGCCTCGTCGAGATCGCCGAGTGCTGAGACCCGCGGATCGGTCTTCGGCACCCGGCCCCCGCCGAAGAGCGACGTTTCGCCGCGATCTCCCGTGCGCGTCGTCACACGCGCGGCGCGCGGGCCTGATTTCGCGTCCGGCACGGCGGCATCATACGGAGCGCGGCGCTATGCTCGTCGCCGCGCGGCTAGTAGTTTGGCCTCGCCGGACCGCGCGAGGGGTGGAAGAGCGATGCCGCAGGGCCGTGGTACCGGCGAGAAGAAGCAGAAGAAGAAGTCCAAGGAGCAGCTCGAGAAGGAGCTGAAGAAGAGGTCGAGCGTGTCGGCGGCCGCGCCGATGACGGTCGAGATCGTCAAGCCCAAGCGCAAGGAGCGCGACTGGTGACGCAAGCACGCGCCGATGTAGGCAGGGGAATGACGGAGCGGTCAAAGGCCATCGACCAGGCGATCCTTCAGATCGAGAAGCAGTTCGGGAAGGGCTCGATCATGAAGCTGGGTGCGACCACGCAGGCCGTCGAGGCGATCTCGAGCGGCTCGCTGGCGCTGGACCTCGCCCTCGGCGTGGGCGGCTATCCGCGCGGCCGCGTCGTCGAGATCTACGGCCAGGAGGCGTCGGGGAAGACGACGCTCGCGCTCCACGCGATCGCATCGGTCCAGCGGCAGGGCGGCACGGCGGCCTTCATCGACGCCGAGCACGCGCTCGATTCCACGTGGGCCCGGACGTGCGGCGTCAACACCGACGAGCTGCTCATCTCGCAGCCCGACAACGGCGAGCAGGCGCTCGAGATCGTGGACACGCTCGTGCGCTCAGGGGCCGTCGACATCGTGGTCGTCGACTCCGTCGCCGCGCTCGTGCCGAAGGCGGAGATCGAAGGCGAGATGGGCGACGCGCACGTTGGTATGCAGGCGCGGCTCATGAGCCAGGCGCTGCGCAAGCTGACGGGGACCGTCTCGAAGACGAAGACGACCGTGATCTTCATCAACCAGCTGCGCGAGAAGATAGGCGTCCTCTTCGGAAGCCCAATAACCACGACGGGTGGCAAGGCGCTCAAGTTCTACGCGTCCATCCGGCTCGACGTGAGCGCGATCGAGCCCATCAAGCAGGGCACCGAGGTCATCGGCAGGCGCGTCAAGGTCAAGGTCGTGAAGAACAAGGTCGCGCCGCCGTTCCGCATCGCCGAGATGGAGATCCTCGCGAGCGAGGGCATCTCGCGCGAGGGCGGGCTCATCGACATGGGGATCACCACCGGTGTCATCAGCAAATACGGCGCGTGGCTCAACTACGGCGAGCAGCGTCTCGGGCAGGGGCGCGAGAACGCGAAGCAGCTGCTCCGCGACCATCGCGAGATGGCCACCGAGATCGAGACGAAGGTGCGCGAGCTCTCCGGGGTGGTGGCCGCCGTGGCCGATGGCGACGAGGGATAAGCCCGAGGGACCGGTCGGCGACGCGTACGACGTCGCCGTGCGCTTTCTCGCCAACCGCGCCCGCAGCATCGTGGAGATCCGCCGCCGTCTTCGCGGCAAGCGCTTCGACGAGCCCGCGATCGACCGCGCGATCGACGCCCTTCGCGCCCAGCGCTACGTCGACGACGAGGCGTTCGTCCGCTACTGGGTCGACCAGCGCGCGCGCTTCCGCCAGAAGGGAGACCGGGCGCTCGTCACCGAGCTGCTGCAGAAGGGTGTGGCCCGCGAGACGATCGACATCGTCCTCGGAGAGCGCGATCCCGACGCGGAGGTCCGCCAGGCGCGGGAGGCGCTCCGGCGCCCGCTCGTCCGCTGGCTCACGCTGGACGAGGCGGAGCGCAAGAGGAAGATCCACGCGCATCTCGCGCAGCGCGGGTTCTCCTACGACACCATCGAGGCGGTCCTCGCCCATCCGGAGGACGACGAAGCCGACCTCGGCACGGAAGAGGTGCAGGCAAGACCGCGCTAGCTAGCCCGGCGTACCCCCTCGCTGCGCCGGTGCGGTGACCGCGGCGTCGATCGCCCTGGCGAGCTCGATGTCAGCGCGCGAGATGCCCCCGCTGGCGTGGGTGGTGAGCACGACCCGGACCTGGTTGTAGCTCTCGATGTGGATGTCCGGATGATGGTTCGCGGCGTTCGCGGCATCGGCCACGCGGTTCGCGAACGCCATCGCTCCCTTGAAGCCCTTGAAGGTGTTGGTCCGGGTGATCGTCGGGCCGGATCGCTCCCAACCCTCGAGCCGCCCGAGCTCCCCGGCGAGCACGTCATCGGACAGGCGCTCTTCCGCTTCGGGGATGCTCACGTCGCTAGATTAGCGCGGGCGGGTTCCGCACACGTTGGCGCGCGGCCGAGGGTGCCTCACGATCGCGCACACTTCCGCCGCGGATCGCCGCGATGGCGGCTTCGTACGGGACCCTTCCTCCAGGTGACCGCAGGGGTCGCCGGCCGCGGTCGCTTCGTCGGCGCCACGGCAAGCGCGCCGCAGCCACGTCGGCGCGACGCGTGTATTCTCGGAGTACTAATTCTTGTGAACTCGCGGCCGCGGCTCTGGTCGTAGGCCGATTCGCGGACGCTGGGGGCGGGCGCCTCCACTTCACGCCGCTCCACTCCTGGCTTCGCGGCACGGAAAGGAAGAAGCGATGCCCGACATCCTCGTCGTGGGCGTTGTCGCCCTCGTCGCGGTTCTTGTCGGCTTCGGGATCGCGCTCCTTGTGCGTCGCTCGTTCGCGCTCGCGAGCGAAACGACCGCCCGCGCGAACGCCGAGCGCCTCGTCGCCGAGGCGCGCGGGAAGCAGAAGGAGATCCTCCTCGAGGCCAAGGACGAGGCACTGCACGTGGCCAAGGCGGCCGAGACCGAGAACCGCGAGCGCCGGGCCGAGCTCCAGCGCTACGAAGCCCGGCTCGACAAGAAGGATGAGCAGCTCGATACGAAGAGCGCGCAGGTCGAGGAGCGCGACCGGCGGCTGTCCGATCGGGAAGCAACCATGGACGCGGAGCGGACGAAGATCGTCCAGCTCCAGGACGAGCAGCGGACCGAGCTTGCCCGCGTCGCGGCCCTGACACAGGACGAGGCACGGGCCCTCCTTCTCGAGCGGGTCGAGGAGGAGATGCGGGACATCACCAATCACAGGGTGCGCGAGATGGAGCTCGAGGCGCGCGAGCAGGCCGACGCGAAGGCCCGCGACATCCTTACCATGGCCATCCAGCGATACGCCGCCGAGCACACCACCGAGCACACCGTCACGGTCGTCCAGCTGCCGAGCGACGACATGAAGGGTCGCATCATCGGCCGCGAGGGCCGCAACATCCGCACCCTCGAGACGCTCACCGGGGTCGACCTCATCATCGACGACACTCCGGAGGCCGTCGTCGTTTCCGGATTCGACCCGATCAGGCGGGAGGTGGCGAAGCGGGCTCTCGGACGCCTGCTGGTCGACGGCCGGATCCATCCGGCACGCATCGAGGAGATGGTCGGCAAGGCCAAGACGGAGATCGACCAGATCGTGAAAGAGGCGGGCGAATCGGCCGTGTATGAGCTGGGCGTGAGCGGGATCAATCCCGACCTCGTCAAGCTGCTCGGCCGGCTGCACTTCCGGACCTCGTTCGGCCAGAACGTCCTCCGCCACTCCATCGAGGTGGCGCATGTCGCCGGCATGCTCGCGGCCGAGACGGGCTACGACGTACAGACGATGAAACGCGCGGGCCTCCTGCACGACATCGGCAAGGCGATCGACCACGAGGTCGAGGGTCCGCACACGGTCATCGGAGGCGAGCTGCTCCGCAGGTACGGCTTCCCCCAGGCCGTCATCGACGGCGTCGTCGGTCATCATGGCGACGTCGAGCCGGCCACCATGGTGGGAACGCTGATCTCCGCCGCAGACGCGATCAGCGCGGCGCGCCCCGGAGCACGCAGCGAGATCGTCTCGAACTACATCCAGCGCCTGACCGAGCTCGAGAGCGTCGCGAACAGCTTCCCCGGCGTGGAGAAGTCCTTCGCGATCCAGGCCGGCCGCGAGGTGCGTGTGATGGTGAAGCCCGGGGAGATCGACGACCTCTCCGCCTCACGCCTCGCACGCGACATGGCGCAGCGGATCCAGGAGACGCTGCAGTACCCCGGGCAGATCAAGATCACCGTCATTCGGGAGACGCGCGCGGTCGACTACGCGAAGTAGCACCCGGTGAAGGTGCTGTTCGTCGGCGACGTCGTCGGCAAGCCCGGCCGATCGGCGGTCGCGGCGCTGCTGCCCGCCCTGCGCGCGGAGCTCGGGGTGGACCTTGCGATCGTCAACGGCGAGAACGCCGCGGGCGGCGCGGGCCTGACCGGAAAGATCGCCGAAGAGCTCCACCAGGCGGGCGCGGACGTCGTGACGAACGGCAACCACGTCTGGGACCAGCGGACGTTCAAGGACGAGATCGATCAGCTGCCCTTCGCGATCCGCCCGCTGAATCTTCCGTCGAATAACCCGGGCCGGGGCTGGGTGGTGATCCGCGGCGCGCTCGTCGCGAACGCGATCGGGCGGACCTTCATGGCGCCGCACGACGATCCGTTCGGCGCGCTGGATTCGCTCCTCTCCGAGCTCGGCGCCCGCGCGCCCGCCGTGCGGATCCTCGATTGGCACGCGGAGGCGACGAGCGAGAAGCTCGCGATGGGGTGGCACCTCGACGGCCGCTTCTCCGCCGTCGTCGGCAGCCACACCCACGTACCCACGGCGGACGCCCGCGTGCTGCCCGGAGGCACGGCGCTGGTGTGCGACACGGGCATGGTGGGCCCGCGCGACTCGATCCTCGGGATGCGTCCGGACATCATCGTCCAGCGCTTCACCACCGGGATGCCGAAGCGCTTCGAGGTCGCCGAGGGCGCGGTCGTGTTCAACAGCGTCCTCATCGACGTGGACGACGAGACCGGGCGAGCCCGATCCATCGCGAGGCTCGACCGCGAGATCGAGACATGAGCGTCGGCTACGGGATCGATCTGCACGCGCATTCGCGGTGCTCCGACGGCCTGCACGAGCCCGACCGCCTCGTCGAGCTCGCGGCCGAGCGCGGGGTGCGCATCCTGGCCCTGGCCGATCACGACACACTGGCCGGCGCAGCGGCCGCGCGCGCCGCCGGCGAGAGGTGCGGCCTGCGGCTCATCCGAGCTCAACACCGAATCGGAGTGGGGCGACGCGCACATCCTCGGCTACTTCCTCGACCCGGCCGATACGGTCCTCGACGATCATCTGCGCTCGCTGCGGGAGCACCGGGCCCGCCGCATCGAGACGATGGTCGCGAACCTCACGGCCCTCGGCCACGCGGTCTCGCTCGAGCGCGTGCTCGAGATCGCCGGCGGTGGCGCGCTGGGCCGACCGCACCTGGCGCAGGCGTTGTATGAAGCCGGCCATGTGCCGTCGTACGACGTGGCGTTCGAGACGCTCATCGCGAAGGGCGCTCCCGGATACGTGACGCGGATCGGATTGACACCGGTGGAGGCCGTGCAGCTCGTGCGCGCCCACGGCGGCGCGCCGTCGCTCGCGCACCCGGGGACCGTGTCGCTGCTGGATGCTCTCCTGGAGCGGCTCGTGGAGGCGGGCCTCGCGGGCATCGAGTGCTATTACGGATCCCACGCGCCCGCGTGGACCACGCATTGCCGCGCGCTGGCGGACCGCCACGGCCTCGTGCCGACGGGCGGAAGCGACTTCCACGGACGTGGTGATCACGGCGCGCCGCTGGGCGCGGTCTTCGTCCCGCCGGAGACAATCGCAGCCCTGGAGTCCCGCGCCTCGGCGTCGAACGCCAGCCTGACGACGTCACCGACACCCTCGAATCCACGGGCTCGTTCCAGAACGGCATGACCGGTGGCCGCGGCTTCATCGCGCTCGCCGCGATGATCTTCGGCCGCTGGACCCCTATCGGCGCGTTCGGTGGGGCGGTCCTTTTCGGTGCGGCCACAGCCCTGGGCGTCATCGTCAACGTGCGGCCGCCCGAAGGCGAGCTGGGCGATGTCATGAGGGCGATCCCCAGTTTCTGGTACGCCGCTCTCCCGTACCTCGCGACGATCGTGATCCTTGCCGGGGTGGTCGGCAGGGCCAGCCCGCCTGCCGCGGACGGCATCCCGTACGAGAAGGAGGGGCGGCTTCCGGCGTCGCCCTGAACGAGAGTCGGCCGGGGCCGGGTCGCGTGCCCGCTAGCGGCGGAGGCGGCCGAGCCTCATCGACTGCTCCACCCAGTAGCGGACCTCAGTCCGCGCGACCTCCGCCGGATCGAACGCCAGGCCCGTCCGCCGCCGCACGATCACGTAGTAGCGCTCGAGCGCGGCCACCGCGAGATCGACGTCGTTGTCGACGGGCTTGAACGCGATCGCGCCGCGCGTCGCGTAGTAAGCGGCCCGGACTGAGATCGGAAAGGAATGTGGAAGTGTTCGGCACAGGCGCGCTCGGTGAAGTAGAGAATCCCATCACTGTCATGGTGTGGTTGCCGGGTGGGCTGACTCATAGCATCCATTGCGGGCCCGCTGCCCCGCACGGGATCGTCACGTGTCCCGAGTGAGGTGGAGTCGCGATCGGAGGCGGCCCGCTGACGCGGTGGAAACCACGGCGGCGTCCGGGCGCGTCGCCGGTCTCGGGAAGGCGCGGCCTCGGTGCGCCACCTCATGACGGTCCAATCCGCCGCCGCTCTGATCGTCGCGACGGTCGGGCGCGTCGTCGTCGGGAAGAGCGCGGCCACGGAGCAGCTGCTCGCCGCGCTCCTCGTCGACGGCCACGTGCTCCTCGATGACGTGCCCGGGGTGGGGAAGACGATCCTCGCGCGCGCGGTCGCGCGCACCCTCGATCTCGACTTCAGGCGCATCCAGTGCACGCCTGACCTGGTGCCGTCGGACGTCACCGGAGTCTCGATCTTCGACGAGGCGACGCAGCGCTTCGAGTACCGGCCGGGTCCGCTGCTTGCGAACGTCGTGCTCGTCGACGAGATCAATCGCGCGACGCCGCGCGCGCAGTCGTCGCTCCTCGAGGCGATGCAGGAGCGGCAGATCACCGTCGACGAGACGACCCACCGGCTACCGGACCCGTTCTTCGTCATCGCGACGCAGAACCCGATCGAGCTCGAGGGCACGTTCCCGCTTCCCGAAGCGCAGCTCGATCGCTTTCTTCTTCTTCTGAACCTCGGCTATCCGGACGAAGGGCAGGAGGACGAGATCCTCCGCCTGCACGGACCGGTGAACATCTCGACGGACACGCTCGGGCCACTCTTCGACCGGAGGGCGCTGGCGGCGCTGCGGGCCGAGGTGCAGGCCGTGCGCGTCAGTGATGCGGTGCGCGGCTACATCAGCGCGATCGTCCGAGCCACCCGTGGCCTTTCTGGCGTCGAGCTCGGGGCGAGCCCGCGCGCGGCGCTCGCGCTCTACCGCGCCTCACAGGCGCGTGCGGCGATCCGTGGCCGCGACTTCGTCCTTCCGGACGACGTCAAGGCGCAGGCACCCGCGGTCCTCCGCCACAGGCTCTTCCTCGACGCCGACGCGCAGATGCGCGGGCGCACGACGGCGACCGTCGTCGCTGAGGTGTTGGCGCGCACCCCTGTGCCGGCGGAAGAGCACGCGGCCGCCAGAACGGGGTAATGCGGGTTGGCCCTCTCCGCCGTGCACCTGGGCACGCGGACCGGACGGTTCCCGTGGGCGGCCGCGGTCCTCCTCGCTCTCGTCGCCGCGATCAGCCGCGAGGGAGCGCTGATCGTGCTCGCCGCGGGTGTGGCGGTCGCGGGAGCGGTGGTCGAGACCACCGCCCGCCTCGCGCTGCTCGCGGTCGAGGTTCGTGCCGAGGCTCGGCCGGCTCGGGTCGTCGCGGGCGAGACGTTCACGGTCACGTTCGTCGTCGCGAACCGCAAGGCACTGCCGCTGCCGTGGCTCGAGGTCCGGCTGGATCTCCCCGAGGGCATCGAGCCCGCGGCCGATCAGCAGGGGCGCGCGCGATCCAGCATCGGGGCGGGATTCGGGCCGAGGCCGTTCGAGCGCGTCACCCTGCGCTTCACGCTGAGAGCGGCCCAGCGCGGCGCGTACGCTCTCGGTCCCGTGAGGATCGGCGCCAGCGATTGGCTCGGCTTCATCCATGACGACCGCACCCTGTCACCGGGTCTCACGCTCGTCGCCTATCCGGCGCCCCTCGCCGTCCGCGATCGGCACCTCGCGTCGCTGCGACCGCTCGCCGAGACCGCGACGCGGCGAGGGTTGCTGCCGGATCCGCTCCGCTTCCGCGGCGTACGCGAGCATCGCACTGGCGACGCGCGTAAGGAGATCCACTGGAAGGCTTCCGCGCGTCTTCGCCAGCTTCAGACCAAGCTCTACGAGCCCGCGACGAGCCTCGACGCGGTCTTCCTCGTCAACGTGGCCTCATATGACCAGTACTGGATCCAGGCCGACCCCGACGCGACCGAGCTCGTCGTATCGGCCGCGGCGGAGCTGCTTCGCCTCGCGGCGGAAGCCGGCCGGCAGGTCGGTCTCATCACGAACGGCCTCGACAACATCACGCACGAGCGCCCTCGCTCCGCCCTCGGACGCGGTCCTCGGCCCCTCACGCGCAGCCTCGACATCCTCGCCCGGCTCGGACCGTATGCGGCGGCTGCCCCGGAGACGGTCTTCCTCAGGGAGAGGGGGCGCATCGCCTGGGGTGCCAGCCTCATCGTGGTGACGCCGCGGCTCGGGGCGGCGCTCGCGCAGGCATGCGTCGCGCTGCGCCGGGCGCACCACCGCGTGATGGTCGTGACGGTCCAGGTACCTCCTGACGAGATCGCGCGACAGGTGCGGTCGAACGGTGTCGCGATCGACGTCCTCGCGCGACCGGAGGCGCGCCGTGCGAGCTAGGGCGCCGGCGCTCACGCTCCTCGCCGGGCGGGCGTTCATGGAAGCCGTGGCCTTCGCCGCGCTCGCCGCTCTGATCCATTCGCTGGTCCTCGGCGCCGCGCCGCTCGCGATCCTGCCGGCTGCGGTAGGGCTCTTCGGCGTCATCCTGGTGCTCTCGGCTGTTCTGGCGGAGTCCCGGGCCGAGCGCCAGAGCACCGTCCAGGTCGTCATCGTCATCGGCGCGGCCGTGGTCTGGGGGCTTTCGCTGCCGATGCGCGGAGCCGATGGGCTCGCGGTGCTCACTCGTGGCATCGCCTTCGCGTTCCTCGGCGAAGCGTTCCTGTGGCGCGTGCTCTCGCTCGCGCGCACGCTCGGCCGATGGCACGACGCCCGCGACGCGTGCGGCCTCGCGCTGCTGTCGCTGGTGCTTCTCGCGATCATCCCGCTGCCGGTCGACCGCGGGTCACTCGCGATGCTCGGCCTGCTCGTCGTCGCTACCGCAGGACTCACGCTCTCGCTCGCGCGATCCGCCGAAGAGCAGCAGCTTGCGCATGACCAGGCCCGCGGCGGCACCGCCGCCGTGTCCGCGACCGCGGCGGCGTTCATCCTCGGTGCGGTGGCCATCGTCGTCGCAGCGTTCCTGCCCGCGGCGCAGGATGCGCTCGCGGACCTGGGGCGGGCCGCTGAGCCGGTGCTCTCGCGCGCGCTCTACGCGATGCTGCTCCCGTTCGGCTATCTGGCCGCGTACCTGGTGGAGGTCTTCTCCGCATGGTTCCGGTCGGTCGACATGCCTCCGCCACGACCGCCTCCGGCGCGGCCGGACGCCGATGAGGAGGCCGTGAGAGCGGCTTTGGAGCACACGCGGCCCTTCGTATTCGGGGCGGTCGAGGTCCTGGTCGCGCTCGTTGGGGTGCTCGTCGCGCTGCTCCTCGTCGATCGGCTCATGCGCGAGCGGCGCGCGGCTCTGCCGGAAGGCAGCACCATCGAGCGCGAGCGAGCCGATGGCCTCTCGCTGCGCGCGAGCCTGGCGACGCTGCTCCCGCAGCGGCGTCAGCGGCGGCGCGCGCCGTCCGACGATGGCAGTCTCGCGACCGGGGTGCGGCTCTTGTACTGGAGATTCTTGGCGCTCGCGGAAGGGCGCGGTGCGGGATGGCGCACCGAGACGGAGACGCCGTCGGAGCACCTCTCACGCATCGCGGCGGCTTCACCCGAGTGGCTCGGCGCACGTCCGGTCGTCGCTGCGTTCGAGGAGCTGCGCTACGCGGAGCGAGTGCCCGACGCGGCCCGCATCGACGCCGCCCGGCAAGCGCTGCGGTCGCTCACCCAGCGGCAATGAGCATCCCGGCGATAATTCGTGCGACGGCGTCGCGCGTGCGAGCGCTCATGGAGCGGCCGTGAGGGTCCTGGCGATCGTCGGACCAACGGCATCCGGCAAGACCGTGCTCGGGCTGCGCGCGGCGGTGCTTCTCGATGCCGAGATCGTCTCGGCGGATTCGCGCCTGGTGTACCGGGGGATGGACATCGGTACCGCCAAGCCGACGCCCGCGCAGCGGCGCGCGGTGCCGCATCACGTCATCGACGTCGCGGACCCGGGTGAGCGGTACGACGCCGCCCGCTACCAGCGGGACGCGCGTGCGGCCATCGCGGACGTCGAGCGCCGTGGTCGTGTGCCGGTCGTCGTCGGGGGGACGGGCCTGTACGTGCGCGCCCTCCTCGACGGTCTGACGCTCGACGCGCTGCCGACGGATCCACCGCTCCGCGCGAAACTGGAGGCGCGAGCGAGGGAGCACGGCGGTGCCGCGCTCCACCGGGAGCTCGCTTCGCGCGACCCTGCCGCCGCCGCGCGGGTCCATCCGCGGAACGCCCGTCGCGTGGTGCGTTACCTCGAGATCGCGCTGCTCACGGGAAACGCGAGCGGTCAGCGAAAGCGCGAAGGGGGCATCGAGACGGTGCGCATCGGACTCTGCCCTCCTCGACCCCTCGTCCGTGCGGCGATCGATACGCGCGTGCGAGGCATGGTCGACGCGGGCGTGGTCGACGAGACGGCGATGCTCCTCGCGCGCGGTCTCGATCCCCGGCTACCGAGCATGAGCGCGCACGGCTACATCCATTGGGCGGCGCATCTCCGAGGGGAGATGGACCTCGGCGAGGCGATCGCCGCCACGGCGAGGGACACGGCCGCGTACGCGCGGCGCCAGATGACGTGGTTCCGCCGCGACGCGGGGGTGCGGTGGCTCGACCCGACGACGGCCGACCCGCTGGACGTGATCCGTGAGGCGTTGGCGGCGTGAGGTTCACGAAGATGCACGGGTGCGGCGACGACTTCATCGTCGCCGAGGCGAGCGATGGATGGGCCTCGCCGGCGCTGGCGGCGCCCGCAGAGCGCGATCCGCGTGGACGTCGGCAACACTCGGCACGTAGCCTTCGTTGCCGCTCCGGCGGAGATCGATCTCGCGGCCTTCGCCGCCGCGGCGCGAGCGGCCGGGGGCGAAGGAAACGTCGGCTGCGCGGCGGTGGAGTCGGCCGACGTCATCCCGCCGTGCCTGTGCTTTGCCTACAACTGGCCGCACGAACAGCCGTTCCACTTCCGTATCTCGCCTTGCCGAGCGCATGCTAGCCCCCTTGCCCGTGTCACGGTAGACCAAGCGACCGTTAGAATCCTCGCAGCACGGACAATGCGTGGCAGGTTGCTCGGCTAAAGAGGGAGCAACTGACAATGGGCAAGGAGGAGCAGACCATGAACGAGCGTCAACACCCGGCGAGCACGACCCCGAGTGGCGCGGGGTCCGCGGCCCCGGTCGCCGAGCAAGTCGAATCAACCGTCGCGGACCCCTATTCCGGGCGGCGAGACAGCGCGTACAAGGTGCAGCAGGGCATCTACGTCGTCTTCGGATTCATCGAGGTGCTGCTGGCGATCCGCTTCGTCCTGCGCCTGTTCGGCGCCAACGCGCAAGCGGGGTTCGCGCAGCTCATCTACGGCGTGACCGGCCCCCTGGTCGCGCCTTTCCAAGGCCTGTTCGGAACCGTCCAGGCCGAGGGGAGCGTCGTCGAGTCGCATTCGCTGGTGGCGCTCGTCGTGTACGCCCTTGTCGCGTGGCTCATCGTCAAGGTCGCGTGGCTGGCATTCGGCGAGACGCGCTCGGCGACGGCCACGACTACGCGCGGTACGAGCACCGGGCGTTAGGCGCGAGCGCGAGGCGGACGATCGCCCTGCCTGCCGCCCGCGGGTTCGCAGGAACGCGGGACCCTGCCTTCAGGAGAGCGTTCAGGAAGACGTAGCATGAAGAGGCAAGGTCGCATCCATGCGGCTGCTTGTGTCTTTTGCGGGCGAGCTCCCGATCTAGCCCCAGCCTGTGCTTTGCGTCGCTTCGAACGGTGTGGGCACCAGGCAGCCCCGCTGATACAGGGGGTGAACCGGCGCACCTGCGCGACCGATCGCAAGACAATGAGGGTCCGGGCGGAGCAGACCGAGGACAGCGGCCGCGCGCGACCCAAGTGCCGCTTCGGTACCCCACGCGACGACGGTCAGCGCGCAGTCTCGGTCGGCCTCGACGATGTGGTCGTCGTTCAGAGGACCGACCGGATCGTGCGCTTTGAAGAGATCCCGAGGAAGCGTGGCGCGATACGCGTAGAGATTCACCGCCGTCAGCCCGCCGTAGCCCCACGACCTCGCGAATCGGACGCACCTGCGGATGGTCGCGTCGTCGCTCACTGCGTCAGCGACCGACGGGTTGCACATCACGAAGCAAACGCTGCTGCCGTCGCCCCACCGCCGCTCGAGTCGATACCTGTAGTTGCCATCTTCGCTGAACACGGCCCGGCCGAACACGGGGCGTCCGTTGGAGGAACGGCGCCGTCGTCGGGCCCGATCGCGCCCGGAGCTCAAACGAGCCGCCGGGCAGCGACAGCGGCGAGGCCGAGTCCGAGCACGCTCAGCAGGCCGAGGACGCGCCGGCGGATAGTGATGCCTTCGTGAGCGATGTTGTCCAGGCGCCGGTCAGTCGACGACGAGGCCTCGCGCCGAACGCGACCTTGACGGCGCTGCCACTGGCCCTTCACGAGGGCCGGTCCTCTACGACGCCGCCACATCATCATCTGCCGAGCGCGAGTCCTGCCACGGTGCCGAGCCCGACGAGCAGCGCAGGATGCAGCTTTCCGTGGACGGTGAGGAGGACGGCGACCGCGGCCAGCGCGAGCTGCCACGGCGCGGTACCGCCGGTGTCGGCGATCGTGACGCCAGTCGCGAGCAGGAGGCCCGCGGTCGCCAGCGCGACGCCGCGCACGAGTCCGCCGAACCACCCCGACAGCAGCCAGCGCCGGGCGAGAACGGTGGCGGGCAGAATCGCCAGCGGTGCCAGGCTCGCGCCCACGAGCGCGTAGATGGCGCCCGGCCAACCCGCCACGAGATAGCCGAGGCTGACGATGTACAGCCCGTTCGGTCCGGGCGCGAGCCGGCCGATCGCGAGTGCCTGCAGGATGCCGGCGTCGGTCGTGTACGCGGGCACGAGGTCCGCGCGCAGGAGTGGCAGCGACGTGAGGCCGCCCACGGCCAGGGCCGAGGACCTGAGGAACAGCAGGAACAGCGTGAGCTGGTCCACAACTGGTCAGCTCACCGGGGCGTCGGATGACGTCGGACGCTCCCGCCCGAGGAAGACGGCGCCGAAGAGTGCGGCCACCGCGATGACGGCGATCGTGGACGCGAGACCTGCCAGCAGCACGGCGAACGCGGCGACGAGCACGGCGAGGTCGAGGATCGCGTAGCGGCCCCGCCTCAGCACGGGACGGGCGAGCGTGAGCGCGAGCCCGATGGTCATGCCCGCGGCGACCGGACCGATCCCGAGCAGGGCCGCCACTGCGAGCGGGTGTTGTGCGATGCCGCCGAAGAGCGCCGTCAGGACCGCGGTGATGACCGCCGCGGGGACCATCATGCCGCCGACCGACACGGCGACACCGCGGATGCCCGCGATGCGTCGCCCGAGGAGACCGGCGAGCGCGACGAGGTGGATGCCCGGGCTCAGCTGGCACAGGGCCCACGCATCGGTGAACTCCGGAAGGGAGATCCACCCGTGCCGCTCGACCAGGATGCGCCGGATCATGAAGAGGGTGCTCGTGCCGCCGCCGATCGACTGGGTGCCGATGTCGAACCAAGCGCGCGCCAACGCCCTCGCCTTTGGTGGGGTCATGACCGCGATGCTACCGAGAGCTTTGTGTCGCCGATGATGCGGTCCCGCTCCTCTCGGGGTGGCACACTCGTCGTCCACGGCACCGTGAACGACGCGTCCAGGATCACATTCATCGGCCGTGCCATTTTTGAGGAGTGACGTCGGTGATCGACACAGCGGATCCTGCGGAGCGGGCGTTCCTGCTCGGGCTGCAAACGCCCGGGGCGACGATCGACGTGGAGGACTCGCTGGACGAGCTGGCGGCGCTCGCGGCCGCCGCGGACGCGCGGGTCGTCGGACGCAGCGCGCAGCGCCGCCGTGCGCCGGACCCGAATAGCTGGGTGGGGAAGGGGAAGCTCGAGGAGGTCGCCCTGGAGTGCGGCCGCGTCGCCGCCGATCTCCTCGTGTGCGACGACGAGCTGTCGCCGACGCAGCAGCGATCGCTCGAGAAGGCGACGAAGCTCGCGGTGATCGACCGCTCGGCGCTGATCCTCGATATCTTCGCGCGGCACGCGCGGACGAGGGAGGGCCGCCTGCAGGTGGAGCTCGCGCAGCTCGAGTACCGGCTGCCGCGCCTGGCCGGCGGTTCGCTCGGCCTCTCACGCCTCGGCGGGGGCATCGGTACGCGCGGCCCGGGCGAGACCAAGCTCGAGAGCGACAGGCAGGTGATTCGCCGCAGGATCCAAGAGCTGAAGGGACGGCTCGACGAGCTGTCGGCCCAGCGGGAGCGCAGCAGGCGCTCGCGCGCCGCCGAAGGGCTCTTTCTCGCTGCCCTGGTCGGGTACACGAACGCGGGGAAGTCGACGCTGCTGAACGCGCTCTCCGGCTCCGACGTCCCCGTCGCCGATCAGCCGTTCGCGACGCTCGACCCGACGACGCGCAGGGTCGCGCTCCCCAACGGCACCCTCGTTCTCCTGTCGGACACCGTCGGCTTCGTGAACAAGCTTCCGCCGACGCTCGTCGCGGCATTCCACGCGACGCTCGAGGAGCTCGACGGCGCCGATCTGTTGATCCACGTGGCTGACGTCTCGCACCCGAACCTGCATGAGCAGAGTGTCGTCGTTCGGAACACCCTGCGGTCGCTCGGGCTTCAGGAGCGCCCGATCCTCCTGGTGCTCAACAAGGCCGACGCGCTCGCTGGTCCGGAGGGTGACGCGCTCCGCGAGGCGCTGAGCGCTGAGTTCCCTCAGGCGGTCCTCGTCTCCGCGCTGCGCGGTGAGGGCTTGGATGAGGTCCGGGGCCGCATCGCAGACCTCGCCGCGTCGCTTTGGCAGAGCGTCGCGCTCACGCTGCCCTACGCATCCGGCGCCATGCTCCAGCGGATCCGCGAACGCGGCGCTCTGCATCGCGCCGACTACAGCGAGCGGGGGATCGAGATCGAGGCGGACGTTCCGCCGTCGCTGGCCGCCGAGCTGCGCGCGGCCGTCTAGGCTGGTGACGGTCGCAGCACCGCGTGCGGGATACGCGGACCTCTTGGATGTGCCGCATTTCGCGCGCCTCGCCGCATCGACGATCATGGTGCGCACCGCAGCGGCGATGTGGCAGCTCGCGCTGGTGCTGTTCGTGCTCTCGCGGTTCGGCTCGCCGGGACTCGCCGGCCTCGCGGTATTTCTCGGCATCGCGCCCGGCATCCTCGTCAGCCCGCTCGCGGGCGCTCTCCTCGACCGCTACGGCCGCGTCAGATTGATGGCCCTCGACTTCGCCCTTTCGTGCGTCGTGCTCGCCGCGATCGCCGTTTTCTCGCTCGTCGGCGCGCTGCCCCTTTGGCTTCTATTGCTGCTCGTCGTCACCGCTTCGCTCACGAACCCGCTCGGCTCGGCCGGCTCGCGCACGCTGTTCCCGCTCGTCGTCCCGCGCGGGCTCTGGGACCGTGCGAATGCCGTCGACGCAATGGGGTACACGCTCACCGCGATCGTCGGCCCGCCCATCGCTGGCGCGATCGTCGCGTTCATAGGAGCGGAGGCCGCGATAGCCGCGACCGCCGGCGTCTATCTCGTGAGCGCTCTCGGGCTCATCGGCATCCGGATCCGCGAGACGCCGGCTGACTCCGATGGCGTGGTGAACGACGCGCGCGCCGGCGTCATGTACGTGATCCGCAACCGCAGTCTTCGCGGGCTCGCGCTGGGCATCTCGGTCGCCAACCTCGCGCAGGGCATCCTGCTGGTCGCGTTGCCCGTCCTCGTCTTCGAGCGGCTCCAGGGGGGCGCGTCGCTGGTGGGGCTGCTCTGGGGGATCGTCGGCGTCGGCGGGGTGATCTCCGGGCTCACCGCCGGTCGAGCCGGCAGCGAGGGGCGAGAGCGGCTCTTCATCATCGGTGGCATGCTCGGGATCGCGCTCGGTATCGGCGTCCTGACCTTCGCGGCGTCGCTCGCCGCGGTCGCCCTCGGTGCGCTGCTGACGGGCCTGTTCGGTGGCCCGATGGACATCGGACTGTTCTCGATGCGCCAGCGCGTCACCGATCCCGCCTGGTACGGGCGCGCGTTCGCGGTCTCGATGCACCTCAACTACTCCGGCGTTCCCGTCGGGTCGGCCATCGCGGGACTGCTCCTGGGCGTCTCGACCACCGTCGCGCTCGCTGCGGCGACCACACTGGCGCTGGTGGCGGCGGGCATCACCTTCGCCGTCGTGCCGCGATCGGCCGCGGCACGCCAAGGGTGAGCCGCCGGAGGGGGCTCGCGCAGCAGTCGGCTCCAAAAACGGCGCCCACTCGCTGATCTCAGCCGCGGCAACATCGCGAGCGTTTGAAGGGACAGGCGGGAGTCGGACCAGTGCGCGCTCGCGACGTCGCGCTCAGCTGCGGCCTTTCACCGCCGGTAGCGCCGGATCGTTGCCCCATTCCTCCCACGAGCCGTCGTACGTGCGTACGTCATCGCGCCCGAGGGCGTGGAGCACGAGATGCGTGAAGGCGGCGCGTATCCCGGCCTGGCAGTAGGTGATCGCGCTGGTGTCGGTGCCGAAGCCCGCGTCCGAGTACAGCGCCTCCAGCTCGTCCGGGTCGCGCAGCGTCCAGTCGTCGTGAAGCGCATCCTTCCAGAAGATGTGCACGGCGCCGGGGATGTGGCCGCCGCGGGCGGCGCGTACCTCGTCGCCGGTGTATTCGCTCTCGCGCCGCACGTCGAGCAGCCACGGATCGCCTCTCCGGACGGCCGACAGCACCTCATCCTTCGACGCCACGACGCCGGACCGAGGCGCTGGGACGAACCTGGCCTGGGGCACATCGACCTCGCCGCTCTCGAGCGGCCGGCCCTCGGCCTGCCACCTCTGGATGCCACCGTCCATCACGGCCATGTTGTCGTGGCCGTAGCGGCGAAGGGCGAGCCAAAGGCGCGCGGCGTGGTGCCCGCCCTCGCGGTCGTAACCGATGACCCTCGTGTCGTTGCCGATGCCGAGCCGCGCCATCGTCGCCGCGAAGTCTTCGGGCCCAAGCAGCATCCATCGCGGATGGCCGCCGGGGGACGGGGCAGCCGACAGGTCGCGCGCCCAATCGCAGTGGACCGCGCCCGGAAGGTGTCCGGCGATGTACGCGTCGTGCGCACCATCCTCGGCGTACCGGCAGTCGACGATCCGGACGGCGGGATCGCCGAGACGCGAGGCGACCTCGGCGGTCGACAGGAACAGCTCGGGTCGGAGGAAGCGGGCCACAGAGGATGAGAATCTACGGGATGCGCGGCAACCTGCGGCGCGGCCTGGCGCTGGTGCGCAAGCGGACCCATCGCGGCGCGCCGGTCCGCGTGACGCTCCTCGAGAAACCCGAGTGCGGGCTGTGCGCCGAGGCCCATCGCCAGCTCCGCCGGATCGCGCTCGATCGCCCCCTGGACATCGAGCGCGTCGACATCTCGGCCGACCCCGCGCTGCTCGACCGCTACACGCTCCGGATACCGGTGATCCGCGCCGGCGGCACCGAGCTGGACTCGGCCGGCCAGAGCGATGCCACGATCGCACGCTGGCTGCGCCAAGTTGCCCCCGAGTGAGAGCGAAGCATCCGAGGGCGCCCGCGGCCGGCGCCGGGGAGCCGCGCGAGAGGGAGCCTCCACTTCAGTTATTGCGCACAATGACTCTTTGACGCTAAGCTAGGGAGGTGACGCTCGCCGAGCTGGTCGACGACTACTTCGCCCACCTCACGCTCGCCGGCAGGGCCGAGCGGACCGTATCGCATTACCACGCGTATATCCGCGATTTCATCGACTTCGCGGAGCGCCGGGGCGTCGCCCTCGAGGACGGGGCCACGCGCATCGACCGGCCGCTCATCGTGGCGTACCAGATGGACCTGGCCGAGCGCAGGACCGCCGACGGGCCGCTGACGCTGGCGACGCGCAACCTGTACGCGTCGGCGCTGCGCGGGCTCATCCGCCACGGCGTGACGCACTGCGACCAGGCGCTGCCGGCCCCGGACACCGTCGTCCTCGCGAAGATCGGCGACCGCCAGACGCGCCACATGGAGCGGTCCGATTTCGACCGCCTCATCGCGGCGCTGCCTTCGGGGTCCCCGACCCGGCTGCGCGACCGCGCGCTGCTCGAGGTCCTCTTCGCGACGGGCTGTCGGCTCTCGGAGCTGTGCGCGCTCACGCGTCGCCGCGTGGACCTCCGTACCCGCGAGGTCGAGGTCCTCGGCAAGGGCAAGAAGGTGCGCGGTACGTATCTCACCGCCGAGGCCGCGGAATGGCTCGCGAGGTACCTGAATACCCGGCGCGACGAGTCCCCGCACCTCTTCGTGTCGCGGCGCGCCGTACGCCGCGTCGTCGACCCGGCGACGCGCGAGCGTGTCCCCGTGAAGGGCGTGTACCCGGTCGCGCCGCGGTCGGTCCAGGCGCTCGTCACCACGCTGGCGCGCCGCGCGGGGCTGCCCGATGACTTCTCGCCGCACTGGTTCCGGCACGGCCGCCTGACCATCGTCGCGCGCCACGCCGGTCTCCTCGCCGCGCAGGAGCTAGCCGGCCACGCGAGCCCCCAGACCACCCGGCGCTACACGAAGATCACGTCGGCCGAGTTGCGGCGCCACTTCGATGACGCGGAGCGGCTCGAGCGCGGAGGGCCGCCCGCGGCGCCATAGTGCACGGGTGGCGGAGGTCCTTAGAGGCGCGCTCGACGTTCGCCTCCTCGCGCTCGCGCTCCTCTTCGCATGCGCGCCGACAGCGGCGCCCGCGGCGGCGCCTGGCTCGAGCCCCACCGGCGCGGGCCCGGCGGTGGCGGAAGACTCACCGCAGCCGACCACTCCCGCCGCGCAGCCGGCCTCGCCCGCGGTGAACCCTTCACCGCCGCCGACGGTGTCCCAGGTCGCACAGCCGAATTCCCCGACGGCTATCGACCCCCTCGTCTTTGACGCGCACGTCCACTACAACCGCGACGCCTGGGCCGCGTATCCCCCAGAACGCGTGCTCGAGATACTCGTTCGCTCCGGCGTACAGCGCGCGCTCGTTTCGAGCACCCCGGATGACGGGACGTTGCGCTTGTACGATCTGGCGCCCGACATCGTCGTGCCGATCCTTCGCCCTTACCGCGGACCCGGCGACGCGAGTAGCTGGACGCGGGACGGGACCATCGTGCCGTACGTGGAGTCGCGCTACCGCCGCGCCGTGCACCGCGGCATCGGCGAGATCCACCTGTACCCCGGCGAGAGCGAGTTCCCGACGGTGCGCGCGATCGTCGGGCTCGCGGTGCGCGAAAGCCTCGTCCTGCAGATCCACGCCGACGACCGGGCGATCGAAGAGGTCATGCGCGGCCCGGCCGCCGGAACGCGCGTGCTGTGGGCGCACGCCGGGCAGACGGCGTCGCCGGAAAGCGTCCTGCGTCTCCTCGAGAGATACCCGGCGCTGTGGGTGGAGCTGTCGGGACGGCTCGACGTCGCTCCGGACGGCCGGCTCGATCCCGCGTGGCGCGACCTTTTCGTCCGGCACCCGGACCGCTTCCTCGTCGGCACCGACACCTGGATCAACGAGCAGTGGGAAGCGATGCCCGACCTCCGCGCGCGCGACCGCGGATGGCTCGCGCAATTGCCGGCGGACGTCGCCGCGCGCATCGCCAGCGGGAACGCGCTGACCCTCTTCCCGCCGCAGCGCTAGAGGATGCGGCCGCGTCCAATGAATGTCGCTGTGGCTGCACTTTCGATCCATCGACCTTCTGGAGCTCGACATCTCATGCGCCTGCATCCGCACCTGATGACTCCGAGTCATGCGACGCGCAGTGGCGCGGTTACGGTCGAACGCATGGGGACGGAGGCGCGGGGTGGGAGCGGATCGTGAGGCGCCTCGTCGCGCCGCTCACTCTCGCGGCCTTCGTCGCTTCGTCCGTCGCATTCGGTGCCTCGAGTCGGACGCTCGCGGCCGAATCATGCTCCACGAGCGTCGGTCCCGGGATACCCGCGCCGACCGGAGTGACGTACGGATACGAGGGCTTCCACGCGGCCTACTACGGACAGTCCGGATACCCGACGCTCTGTCCGGGTGACCGCATCACGGCGGTCGTGGCGTTCTACAACACCGGCACGAAGGGCTGGATCGCGGGGCGGATGGGCGAGGTCGCGTACCTCGGGACATGGAGTCCGGTCCCGGGCCAGGATCAGCCGAGCGTCCTCGGTGGCGACGGCAGGTCCGGCTCGCCGAACACCGGCTGGCCGCGGTTCAACCGCGTCGCGACCCAGCCCGTGTATTGGGTCGGCCCAGGCCAGGTCGCGTGGTTCCAGTTCACCCTTCAGGCGCCGGCGGCGCCGGGGTCGTACCGCCTCTACCTGCGCCCGCTGATCGAAGGCGCGCAGTGGCTGGAGGACTTCGGCATCTATTGGCCCGTGACGGTCCTCCCGACCGTGCCTCCTGCGGCGACGCCAACTTTCGGCGCCGGGCGGAAGGTCGTCGGCACCGACATCCAGGCGGGGACCTACCGGACGCGCACCGCGGCCGCCGGCTGCTACTGGGAGCGCCTGGCGGGGCTCGGCGGGACGCCGGCCGAGATCATCGCGAATCACTTCACGAGCGACGCGGACGTCGTGACCGTCGCGGCGGGCGATCGCGCCTTCAACTCGAGCGGCTGCGCGACGTGGACGAGCGACCTCTCCGCCATCACCGTCGGCCCGACGCAGCCCTTCGGTGCCGGCACGTACATCGTCGGCGTCGACGTCGCGCCAGGGACATGGCGCGCGACGGGTGGGACCAGCGCCTGCTACTGGGAGCGGACGGCGGCATTCAGCCACGAGATCGGCGACGTCATCGCCAACGAGGTCGGCAACACGGCACCCGTGGTGACGATCGGCACCGCGGACAAGGGCTTCGCGAGTACGGGCTGCGGGATGTGGACGAAGGGCGGGTAGTCCTCTCGATTCCCGACGCGCCGAGTCTGTGGTCCTGCACCTCCGCTGCCGGACAACTTCGCGCCGTACAGCCCCGCTCACCGCGAGCGCGAGCGCTGATGCCCCGGCCGAATGCCGCGCGTGGATCCCGTGACGATGGCGACCCGTCCGGCCACGACGTGCACCGCGGGCAGTGCAGGGACGCGAGCCCCAGGTCAGGTCTTGTCGATGACCTCGCGTGCCAGCGCCCGCACCGCCTCCTCGTACTTCGTCACATCGGGCTCGCCGGTGATGACCGAGGAGATCACGTACTTCGTGCCGCTCGCGGCGGCTATCCAGACCACCATGGTGCTGCTCGTCGATCCTTGATACGCCTTCGCACCCACTCCGGATATGGGCTTCGCGTCCTTCGCGCCGACCTTGTCGAGCTCCGTCGTCACGGCCGTCGCATCGGGATACGAGCCGTACGCGATGGTGATCCGTCCGAACGTTGCGGCCAGCGCGCCGGCGCCCGGGATCCTCCAGCTGCAGACGTGTTGCTGGAGGCCCGGCGCCAACTGCGGCGACCCGGCGGGGAGCTCGGAGCCGGCGGCGGGGCCGACCTGGAGACCGAACCGGCTCGACACGAATGAGTCGCTGACGACGCCCGTGCACGTGATGGCCGTGGCCGTGCCGACCGTCGGGGCGGCCGTGGTGGCCACCGGTGGTGTCGTGGCCGCCGGCGTCGTCGCCGCGCTCGTCACCGCGGCAGCCGGTGATCCGCTCGCGCCGGCGGGCGCGGACGTCCCGCCGCATGCAATGAGAAGGAGCGCGAAGGCGGGCCCTGCGATCCGAACCTGATTCAGCGAGCGTTCCATCGCTCGGGATTATGCGTCTCGCGTTGCGGCGTGCGAGCATCGGCGCATCCCATGAACGACGCCCTTGCCGCGGCAATCCTCGGACTTGTCCAGGGCCTCACCGAGTTCCTGCCCGTGAGCTCGACGGCGCACCTCATCTTGGCCGCGGACGTCCTGAAGCTCGACCCGGCGCGCTTCGGGCTCTCCTTCGACGTCGCCCTGCATCTCGGCACGGCGCTCGCCGTGCTCCTGTACTTCGCGCGGACGTGGTGGAGCCTGATCGTGGACGTCTTCCGCGGGCGCTGGCGTCTGCCCCTGCTCATCGTCGTGGGAAGCGTGCCCGCCGCGATCGCGGGAGTCCTGCTCGAGTCCCTCGTGGAGCGGACGCTGCGCGGAGCGGTGATCATCGCGATCGGCCTCATCGCTGGGTCGCTCATCTTCGTCCTCGCCGAACGCCTCGCGAGTCAGCGCCGGCGGTGGGAGCACCTCGCGTTCGTGGACGCCCTCTTCATGGGTGTCGCCCAGGCGGTCGCGCTTCTTCCAGGCATTTCGCGCTCGGGGATCACGATCTCGGCGGGGCTGGTCCGGGGTCTCGAGCGGGCGGACGCCACGCGCTTCAGTTTTCTGCTCGCGACGCCCGTCATCCTCGGCGCCGGCCTGAAGACGCTCCTCGACGCGAGGAAGCTCGCGGAGCTCACCGCCGATCCGACCGCGGTCGCGATCGGCTTCGTCGTCTCGTTCATCAGCGGCCTCGCCGCGGTCGCGTTCATGGTCCGCTTCCTGCGACGGCACTCACTCGGGTGGTTCGTCGCGTACCGCCTGCTGCTCGCTGCGGCCATCCTCGTCGCGGTGGGTGCCGGCTTCCTGTAGCAGCACCCCGAGCGTCTCGGCTGTCAGGCGCTGTCGCCGAAGGTGCGTAGAAGCTGGGCCGCGTAGAACGTCTCCCACGGCTCGCTGGGGCTCTGTTGAACGAAGTCCTTGTCGAGCATTACCAGCATGTAGACGAGCTCGCTCCGCACGGGAGTGGTGCCGAGCACCTGCGGCAGCTCGGACAGGCGGAGCAGCCAGTCCGCGTACCACGATGCCCAGTCGGGGTCCTCGCCATCGAACATCCGATAGACCGCATGGTGCGTCTGGGCCGCTTCGCGCAGGATCGCGGCGACCCTCGCGGAGCGATCTTCCATCACAACTCCTCCCCCGCCGAGCGCGCACTTCTCGCCCCGGCGAACGAACCGCGGGCGGGCGCGGCGGTGGCATCCTAGGGGCATTCTTGGCATCAGGGAGATGCACCGATGGGCGAGTCCACGTGCGCGCTGCAGCGGGATCCCGGCGACGTGGTTCACGGCGACGGCTCACGCCGGCGGCGCGATCTCCTCGAGCGAGCGTCCGCGGGTCTCCTCGGCCAGCCCGAACACGACCGCCGCGGTGACCACGAGGATCGCCGTGAA
>JALYKU010000011.1 GCA_030774595.1 Chloroflexota bacterium
ACATACAGCTGCACTCCAGCTCCGTTGATCGCCGCCAGCTCGTTGTCGAGCGGATTCTCGGCGTCAATCGCCACGAAGCAGCGGTGAACGTGTGACACGTCCACATTGACGACCAGCGTATCGAGGCGCGTTGTCGCGACCGTCACCGTCGCAGTCGGGCGACCGGCCTCGCTCCAGCTCTCCTCGCTACGCCGATAACTTTGCTCGCCGAGCGCGAACGTCGCGGGAAGCGCGTGCGAGTCCGACGGTATTTCCTGCGCGGTCGGTGATTGGGAGATGGGCGTATCCTCCTCAGGCCCTCGCATACCGCCGAGCAGCACAGGGTCACCACGCGTCGCTTTCCCGTCCAGCCGCTCGTGCTCGATGCGCCATCCGCCTGCGTCCCACGAATGGCGATCGCAGCCAGCGTCACGGCGCACGACGCGTACTAATTTCCCGTCGGGCTCCACTGACGCTATCGCATCGCGCCAGCTCCACACGCAGACGTATCGGCCGCTGTACGCACTGCGCTGCGCGAGCAGCAGTCGTATGAGACCGGGCCTCGTCGGCACGTCGGGAGCGCGAGCGCTCCACCACACGGTCCCCGGATCGGCGAGCACCCAGCCGCGCAGCTCGCGCCCCGCGAAGCGACCAAGTACGCGCTGCACGCCGTCGGGGGCATGCACGAGCGCGGTGTCGCTAAGAAACCCGAATCCGTCCTCGCGCGTCTCGCCTCCCGTGATCGGGTGCGGTGTTCGCGCGAGCGGCTCGTCAAATTCATTTACCAGGTCCACGCCGTGCCACGGGAGCGCAACTTCGTGCACAGCGGATCCTTCCGCGTCCCACTCCGCCAGGTCCACGAGATAATCCTCCAGCAGCACGACCGTCCGCCGCACGCGCAGATCGGCTGCGAGGGGCGCCACGGCACTGATCCATCCTGCTTCGCCATCATCCTCGAACGCGAGTAACCGCCCAGAAACGGCCGGCTGCGACCGACCATCCACCAGCGGCGCGGTGTGCGCGAGTGTGCTTCGATACCAGTGCAGCGACGGATCCACGTACGAGCCGGTGCCAGGATCGTCGAACCATCGCGCGTCACGTTCGGTGAGCAGAAGGTTCAGCCGATCGGGGTGCCCGTGCCCGCCCCCCGGGTGGCCGTAATCGAGCGCGACATAGAGCGCGCCGCCATCGCGGCGCAGCACGCCGATACCCTGCGCCGGGAGCAGATCGGATTCCAATGCGGAAACGACGAGTGGCGGAAGGTGCTCGCGCGCGAACAGAAGTGAGCGCCACGACAGATCCGCGCGCGTGAGCCCGGTCGCGGGGAGATTACGCTCCGCATCGGCCGTGCTGCGCGCGCGTCCGGTGTCACCGCGCGGAACGTCGGGATCGTAGAGACGCGCGAGCATCCCGATCAGCCGCTCGTCGTCGTCCCGCGCAACGCCTAGCTCGCACGACTCCGCGAAGCGCGGCTGCCGGACGCTCACCGCGTACTGCGAGTCCCGGCGCGACGGGAACGTCAAATCAGGGAGCACGGTGCGGAAGGGCGCCGCGAATCCCTCGTGGAATCGTCGGTCGAGCGCCCGCGGCAATGTGTGTCCGTGCCGCTCCGCGATCTGCACGCAGTACCAGAGACCGCGATGCGCGAAGAAGTGGTAATTCTCTCCCTCATACCAGCTGCCGTCGCTGAGCAGCGCGCACTCGAGGTGCTCGTGCAGGCCCGACGTTCCTATGACTGCTCCTTCCACGAGCGTGTCGTCTCCGAGCAGAACGCCGGCTGCCGCCAGCGCCGCGTTGTTCCACACCTGCCGGTTGGACATGCCCTCCCCATACGACACTATCAATGCTGCGCTCGGCGCGACCAGCCGGTCACGAACGCGTCCTCCGAGCTCGCCGATCTCCGCGGCCGGCGCGCCCGTCTCGAGAACATCAAGCGCGAGGGCGAGCTGAAGGAGCCAGATGGATTCCAGATACGTGCTGAAGAACGGACGCGAGGGACCGAGAACGTTGTCGCGATTCGGGTAGCGGAGATACTGATCGGCATACGCGTCGAGCAGCGTGGTGGCGAGCGCACGCGCTTGCCGGTTGTCCAGCAGCACACCGAGCAAAGCTGCGTGCAGTACGCGCTCAGCGAGCCAGAGCTGGTGCCAGTAGAGCCTGGATCGGTCGTGTGCCTCGCCCGCGTACTCGCGCGCGCAGACGGGGCAGCGGTGGCTCGCGTCCATCGGATCGTAGGCGAGCAGCGCGCCGTCGTGCTCGCAGCGTCCAGCGGCGCGCGAGAGATGGGCCTTCAGCGTCGGCACCCGCGGCGGACTCGCGACGAGCGGCTCCAGCTCGCGCCACAACCCGGCCGCGAGCGGCGCGAGCGCACCCGTGGCAACGCGCCGACGCGCGAGCAGATTTTCCACGGAGATAAGAATGCTCATCGGGTTCCAAATGGCGCGAGCATCCAGTCGTGAACCGTGACGAGCTCGCCTCGCAGGTCCATGCTGGCGCCACGCACGCGACTCGAGACTCCCTGTAGTCCGCGCGCGTGATAGATCCAGGTCGCCGGCGCCAGTGTGTCGAGCGCTGCCTGCACGTAGCGCCACGCTCGGCGCTCGGCTTCCCCGGGCGTGGCGTTCCGCGCCGCATCGAGCAGCCCGTCGAGTGCAGCCTTGTGGTAGCCGGTGTAGTCAAGCGCGCCGCCTCGCTGTCGCGTCGCGAAGAGCGCGTCGAGGTACGACAGCGAGAGGTCGCCGGTGATTCCGGCGAGCAGCAGGTCGAAGCGCTTGTCCGGCGCGCGCGCGGTGGTGAGAAAGGTGCCCATCTCCGTCTGCCGGATGCGCAGCTCGATGCCGCGAGCCGCTAAATCCGACTGCAGGAGCTGCTCGATGACATTGTCGCCGGTGCCGATCGTCAGCAACTCGACGCTCAAGCGCCGCCCGCCGCGCACGCGCACTCCATCGGCGCCGCGCCGCCAGCCCGCGGAGTCCAGCAGTGAGTCGGCGCGCAGCGTGTCGCTCTGCGGTGGCGCCTCGCGCCAGGCCAGCGGGCTTTCGGGTGGGACCGGCGTTGATGCGGGAGTACCGAAGCCGGCGATCGCGATCTCGACGATGCGAGAGCGATCGATCGATCGCGCGATCGCGAGTCGCACGCGCGCGTCATCGAAAGGCGGACGCGTGGTGTTGAAGAAGAGTCCGACACCGAACGGGATCGGATACGTCACCACGCGGAGCGTCGCGTCGCGCTCGGCCAGCGCCGCCATGGTCGGCGCGATCCCCGCCATGTCGAGTTCACCGCTCGCCAACCCGGCGAATTTCGTGGTTGCCTCGTCAACCACCGCGATCACCAGCCCGCGCAGCTTCGGGGGGCCGCCGA
>JALYKU010000012.1 GCA_030774595.1 Chloroflexota bacterium
CCAACTGGCGCGAGCGCAGCGTGCCGTCCTTCTCGTACGCGCGATCGGCGAAGCCCTCGCGCACGACGCGCAGACCCGCGTGCACTGCGGCTTCGGCCAGCGCCGACTTCGGCGGAGCGAAGAGCGCCACGTCGGTGTGCGTCGTGAACAGCCTCTTCACGGTTTCGACGATCGCCTTCGCGATCGCCTTGTCACGCCAGGCCTCGTTGTACAGCGCGCCATGCGCCTTGACGTGAGAGATCTTGAGGTCGGGATCGACAGATCGCAGCGCGCGGATCTGACGCGCAATCTCTTCGCTCAGCGCGTCGTGCGTCATTGCGACGGGGATGCGCCCGAAGTTCTCGCGGTCGGGATAACCCGGATGCGCTCCGACCGCGACGCCGTAGCGCCGCGCGAGCGCGATGCTCTCACGCATCGTCGCTTCGTCACCAGCGTGGCCACCGCAGGCGATGTTCGCCGAGCTGATGAGCGGCATGAGCTGCGCGTCCGTCCCGGCGCCCTCGCCGAGATCGCTGTTGAGGTCGATCGAAGTGCGCACGAACGGAGGCTAACGAATCAGCGCCCGGATCATGGGCCAGCCACAGAGCGGATGAACATCGACGTGGCGTCCTCGAAGATCCGCGCTGGCTGTCCCCCTGACTCGGGCACGATCATGATCTCGGTACCACCCGTGTCGCGCGGCCGCATGAACACGATGCCCATCGGGAGCCAGAACACCTGCTGGGTGCCTTCGGTGCCGGCGAGCGCCGCGAGCCGTCTTCCGTCCGAGTCGAAGATCGAGATCGTTCCGAAGTAATCGATGGTCGGGCTCTCGATGATCGCCGCGGCGAAACGCACACCAAGCGGCTCCCACGAGGCCGACAGCACCCTGGTCGGAGGCGTCGACTCGGCACCGATAAGGATTTTCCTTGACCCCGTCGCGTCGTTCCAAAGAGCGAGCGAACCGCCCGGCCGGCCGGCGCAACAACCGCCGACCATGACGAGAGCGCGCGGCTGCGCGCGCCGCCACGAGAGAAGGCTGGCGGTGGTCGTCTCATCGAACGAGCGGTTCTGTCCGGACACGAGGTCAAGCACCTCGACTGCGCCGCCCGCGCGTAGACGGCTCCAGAGAAGACCGCGGCCATCCGGCGTGAGTCCGCTGAGGTGGGCGCCGCTCTCCTCGGGAGCGCGTACACGCGTCTTTCCCGTGCCATCGCTCCGGATCCGGAAGATGCCCAGGTCAATCAATCTGTTGGCCTGGGCCGAGTACATGTGGGCCGAGTAGTAGACGAACGTGCCGTCCTCTGACCACACCGGGGTCGAGTGCCGAACGCCGGGCTCATCCTCTGTGAGCCAGCGCGTCGTCCCCGACGCGAGATCCCAGATCGCGATGCGTGAGGTCTGTGTGGTCGTCATCAGCGCCGCCGCGAGCACGCTCCCGTCGTCACGCATGTCGTAGCCGAGTTGGACCAGGCCTACGAGCGTGACCAACGGCGTCGCACGACCCGCGAGCGGCACCGCGAGGACCGTCCAGCCCTGCGGGTCCGAGTGCTCGACGACGAGGAACGGACCCGATGGCTGCCACGACGTCACCAGCGGATGGAGCAATGACGCGAGATCGGCGGGCTGCGTCGGCGTCGGAGCCGGAGTGGACGAGACCGGCGACGCGGACGGCGGCACAGTGACCGACGCGCTCGGCAGGGCGGAGATCGCCGCGGGCGACGGCGACGTGTCCGATCGAGGCGGCGGCGCGAGCGCCACGGCGAGGACGATCGCTGCGATGACGAGCACGCCCGCGCCGACCGCGGCGAGAGGTCGCATGCGTGCGAGGTTAGCGCGCCCCTGCGCTACGGGATGAACAGCGGCGCGAGCACGAGCGTGATCGTCGCGAGGAGCTTGATGAGGACGTGGAGGCTCGGGCCTGCGGTGTCCTTGAACGGGTCGCCGACCGTGTCGCCGACGACGGCCGCCGCGTGCGCGGGCGTACCCTTGCCCAGCACGTTGCCCTTGTCGTCCTTCAGCATCCCCGACTCGATGTACTTCTTGGCGTTGTCCCAGGCGCCGCCGCCGTTGTTCAGAACGGTGGCGAGGATCACGCCGGCCATGGTGCCTACCATCAGCA
>JALYKU010000013.1 GCA_030774595.1 Chloroflexota bacterium
AGCCAGCTCTGCGCGGCAGTGCGCGCCTGCGGGATGTTCGCCATGATCGAGAGCTCGTGCCCCCGTTCGAGCGCGGGCTTCGCGGCAGACGGCTGGTCGAGCTCGAGCCGGGCCTCGCCGAGGGTGAGGTTCGAGAAGATGCTGCAGCCGACCGCGCCCAGCGCCTCGGCATCGACCGCGCACTGCGACGAGAGCGCTGCGGACTCCGCGACATCGCCCCGCTCCAGCGCGATAGTGGAGCGCGCGATCATCGAATCGAGCCGCGCGATCGCGTCGCCGCGCTCGGCCAGCCGCTCCGATCGGCCGATCGCGCGCTCGGCAGCGGCGAACTCTCCGAGCCTCGCGTAGGCGATCGTCAGCAGGTCGGCGAGCAGCGCAGCCGACAGAGGGTCGCTTCCAGCCTCCATGACATCGAGCGCGTTCTCGAGCAGCTCCGCTCCGGCACGGAGCCTGCCGGTCGTCGCGAGCCCGAGCCCCACGAAGGCCTGTGGGATGGCGCGCGCGGCCGGGTCTCCGAGCGTGTCGCCGATCTCGCTCAGGCGGTCCAGCGATCGCTGCAGCTCCGGGCTGGACGACGGGGTGTCGCCACGGGCTCGACGAAGGAAGACGACCCAGAAGTGCGCCTCGCCGAGCAGCCGCGGCTCGGCGGTGCCGTCGGCGACGCCGATCACCCGCTGCAGCCGGTCGAGCAGGGTGTCGACTGGGACGAAGGTCCACCCGGCCTTCGCCGCCCCGACGGCCGCGCGCAGCCGGAGCTCGAGCGTCGCCCCGTCGAGTGCGTCCCCCGACAGGTGCCCGTACGCGCGATCGAAGAACGCGCCCGCTTCCTGGTTGGCGAACCGCTCGAGGGCGTGCTCACCCGCGTCCACGAAGTGGCGCGCGGCGCGAGCCGTATCGCCCGCTTGTTCGAAATGCATCCCGAGCACCGCACCCAGCTCGCGCTCCCGCTGCGGGTACAGCGAGAGCAATACCTCCGCCGCGCGTGCGTGCAGCTCACGCCGCTCCTGCTTCGGCAGCGAGCTGTACGCCGCGTCCTGGACGAGGGCGTGCCTGAAGAGGTACTCGATGTCGGGCTCGAGCGCCGCGAGCCGGATCAGTCCGGATGCCTCAAGGCTCGAGAGCTCGGTCTTGGCGGTCACGACCCCTCCGCCGGCTCGAGGATCCGTTCGAGAACGGTCAGGCCGAACTGCCGTCCGATCACCGAGGCGACGCGCAGCGTCCGTCGCGCGCTCTGCGGGAGCTGGTCGATGCGGGCGAGGAGAAGTGCCTGGAGATTGTCCGGTATCTCGACATCGGATACGGCATCCGTGGCGACCCAGAGCTCGCCCTTGCGCAGCAGGACCCTGCGCTCGATGAGCATTCTGATGACTTCCTCGACGAAGAACGGGTTCCCCTCGGCCTTGCTGAGGATGAAGTCGCGCACCTTCGCCGGCAGGGACTCGATCTCGAGCAGGTTGGCCACGAGTTCGCGGCTCTGCTCACCCGAGAGCGGCGCCAAGCGCAGCTCCGTGAGCGCGTCACCAAAGATGTCGCGCACTTCGGAGATGAGCCGCCATCCTGGCGCGGTGCGATCGGTGCGCGACGTCGCGATG
Source organism: Chloroflexota bacterium (assembly GCA_030774595.1). The sequence goes on from JALYKU010000013.1 coordinate 1,593, forward strand.
CACAGCAGCGGCATCTCGTTCGCGAGCGGCAGGAGCTGCGCGAGGACGTTGACCGACGACGGATCGGCCCAGTGGAGGTCCTCGCAGACGAGGACGACCGGCCGGGTGGCCGTTGTCGCCTGCAGCAGCCGGTGGATCGACGCGACGTAGCGCTTCACGGTCTCCATCTCCATGCCGGCGACGCGCGCGGCCATCTCCGGTTCGAGGCTCAGCGACAGCAATTGCGCGAGGTACGCGTAGGCGTCGACCCACTCGTCGCCGAGGGCCTCGCGGAGGGTGCGCTCGAGCGCGCCCTGGATCTCCGAGTCGCCGGCTCCGGGACCCACACCGATGAGCGAGCGGACGAGGTCGAGCACGAGGTGGTACGGAAGCGATCGTCCTATGGAGAGGCAGCGGCCCTCGACCCACAGGGGAGCGGGGTCGGAGCGCTCCGCCTCGGCTCGGAACTCGGCAAGGAGCCGGCTCTTGCCGATCCCCGGTTCGCCGAGGATGGAGACCATTCGCCCTTGGCCCGCCCGCACGACGGCGTAGACGGAGCGCAGCCCTCCAAGCTGCTCGTCCCGACCGACCATAGGACTTTGCGTCCATGCGAGACCGCGCGCGCTCGCGCGATCGGCCTTCATTCCGGTCACTTCGTACGCCCGGATCGCTTCGGTCTTTCCCTTGACCTCGAGGGGACCCAGGTCCACCGCGTCGACGACGTTCGCGACGAAGCGATGGGTGGCGGCGGTGATCAGTACCGTGCCGGGCCGCGCGGCGGCCTGCATCCGCGCGGCGACGTTCACCGCATCGCCCATGGCGGTGTACTCGTGCGCGAGGTCGGTCCCGACCTGTCCAACGAAGACGGGACCCGTGCTGATGCCGGCCCGGATCCCGAACTTCACGGCATGATCCCGCAGTACCCGCACGCCGAGCTCATCGATCGAGCGGATCATGTCGAGCGCACACCGGACCGCGCGCTCGGGGTCATCCTCGTGCGCGACGGGAGCGCCGAAGAAGGCGAGAACGGCATCGCCCATCAACCGGGCGACTGTCCCCTCGTAATGCCTGATGGTTCGCGTCATGCGGTCGAAGGCCTCGTTGACCACCTGGGTCCAGTCCTCGGGGTCCATGCGCTCGACGATCGAGGTAGAGCCGACGATGTCGGCGAAGAGGGCGGTGATCGGGCGCCGCTCGCTACCGCGCATAACGTTCCGGGAGGCGCTGACCGTGTTCGGCATATCAGTCCGATGATAGGCACCAGGCGCCGCCGGACCCATCGTTCTCGCCGGGCACGCCGTCTTCTCGGCCGCCGAGTTCCGGGGCGAAGCGCCGGCGGCGGAGACGTCGCAGGCGGCCCGGGCCTCAGCCGAGCGCATCCGCGCTCCGCCCCGCGCGTGTTCATTTCTCGCACGACGACGCGACCTGGCCATAGGGGACGCGGACGCGTCGCGACTCGATGCGAAATCCTTCGGGCGTTCGGCACCTTCCGGGCGTTGCCACGCCCCGTCCGCTGGGCGACAGTGCCACGCCGTCCGCGCCGAGGCGTCTTCGAAGTTGGGCGCGTCCATGGAGTGGATGAGATAGATCGCCGTGTCCACGCCCGTGAGTGCGGCCTCGAGTCCGGCGCCGGAAGGCACATCGCCTCCGACAAGCCGCCGCTTCCGGCGCGTCAGTCAGGCCGCGACGTGTCCTCGCGCACCGGCAGGCCGATCGTGCGGCGCCAATGCTGCTGGCCCAGCTCGAAGCCGATCGCGCAGCCGAGGTCGACCAGCTCCGGTTCGCTGAACTGGGCGTGCAATCGTGCCCAGAGGTCGTCGTCGGCGCGAGCGCTGTCGAATGCGATGGCGTCGGCCCACTCGAGTGCCACCCGCTCTCGTTCTTCGAGCTTCCCGAAGTCCGTCGTGTCCGACTCGCCGGCCAGGTAGCCGTAGCAGAGCTCCTTGATCGACCCGTCCACGAGCCCAGCCTCGAGCACGGTCTGACGCGTGAGCTCATAGGACTCGTGGACCGCCGGCACGAGTCGCCGGATCGCGCTGGCGGGCCCAGGAAGATGCCCCACCTAGGCTTCCTTCACCGACGCCGCAAGCCCCGCTCCTCGCTCCGCGGGAAGCTCACCGTGCCCGACACCCCAGGTCTTGATGACGCGCTGTTGGCCATAGGTGAGGCATACGAAGCAACCGAGCTCGACGATCTGCTCGTCGGTGAAGTGAACGCGGAGCTCGGCCCAGACACGATCGTCCGCCCCTTCGGGATCCCAGACCAGCATGCTCGCGTAATGCAGAGCTGCCTTCTGACGCGGCGTGTAGGCGTCCGACCGCGCGAAATTCAGCAGGTCGGCGTAGTCACCCTCCGTGAGCCCTTGCTCTCCAGCCCGGAGAGACCGCTGCGACCCTCAGTAGTCGCACTCGATCGTCTTGGAGACGTACACACGGCAAAGGTCTTTCAGGGAGTGTTCCACGATGCCGTGCCGGAAGAGTCGCTCCCAAGCGCGCGAAAACGCTTTGGCGACGGCGGGGACGTGCGACCGGATGGATTGCGTCTCGGGCCGCGGCGTCCCGAACCGCCGAGCCTGCTCCATGAACGCTCGAAGCTCGGGATCCGCCAGGCTGTCGGGGTCCACGTAGCTGATCCGTGCCACGGCACCAGTGTGTCACGCCTCGGGCGAACGCTTGACGCCGAACATCCGGTGGCGCTGGGCTCGGACTACCGGCCTTCAGCTTGTGAGGAAGATGCGCGGGAGTGACGCTCCACGTGGCAATCGGGGGTGATCGATGTCAGCAGCTGAGTTGAAGTGGCCTAACTGGATCGGCGTGGTCGTGGAGAACTTGGTGCGCTGACCGGGCGCGCCGCGGGGGCGAATGAGCCGCGCGCGGACGCGGGCGCGCTCGGCTGCCGCAGCTGTGTGACGCATTGCGGTGCCTTTCTGCGAGCACGTCCGTCACGCGCTCGCTGACCGCTCTCCCTACCCTCCGTCGCCCCGATTCGCCAGTCAGCCGCTCGCGGTGAGCGCGAAACGCGCGTCTGTTTGATTGGTGCTGGACGGACTGACGAAGGCGAGCTCTAGGGCTTCTTGCCGATCCGGCCGAGATGGGTGTCGGCGAATGCGGTCGGATACTTGAGCCCGTAGCCGAACAGGCGATCCATCCCGACATGCGCGGCCAGGATCGTGCCTGCGATCGTCAGCGTGCCGTCGGCTGTCCACAGGCCCAGGCCCAGCACGAGCACGCCGGGCACCCAACTGTGCAGGGCGTTGTAGGTGACGGCACCGACCCGCGCATTCGCGAGGTAACCGACCATCGAAACGTCGACCGCCAGGACCAGCGGCACAAACAGCCATGGGCTGCCGCCCTGGGCGAAGTAGATCGCGACGGCGAGTATGAGCGCTGCGCATCCCTCGAGGCGAAGCAGCGCGCGGACCGTACCGGTGACCACGTCGTGAAACATTAGAGCCAGAAGGTTCTTGAGCTCGGCCGAGCCTTCCGCCGCGCCTGAGGCTCACGCTTTCAGGGCGTCCGTCGCGTCGCGCCGCTCCGCCGGCGCCAGACGGCGCTGCACCTCAGCACGGACGCGGCGCTCGGCTGGCCTGAACAGCGCGGCGTTGATCCCCGCAGCAGCGGCGACGGCCAGCTCCGTCGGCCCTCCCAGAACGCCGTGAAGCAGCTGCTGGGTGACCCAGAGGGTGCCGAGGAACGCGAGCGCCAATAGACCCGTGACCGGCGCATACACGAGCGTCCGGTCTACTACGAGATCGATCCCGAGGAATCGATGGCGGACGACAGCCAGCATCAGGCTCAGCGGGAGCACGGCAGAGAGCGCGGGCCACGAGCGCACGACGACCTCCTCGATGACGTCACCGGCCGGCGCGTCGCCGGCCAATACACGCCCCGCGCCGACGATGAGCACGACGACCCCGATCGCGAGCATCGCGAGGAGCGCCGAGAGGACCAGGCGGATCGGCGCGCGATCCCCGGCTGCCGCTACACGGTACCGGACGGCAAGCGCCGGGATCCCAAGGAGCGGGATGAGCACCCCTGTTAGCAGCACGAAGAACGTCACTTCGGCCTCGATGACCGAGTTGAAGTCTCCGAGCGGCCGAACGTCGAAGAGTCGCGTGAACAGATCTTTGATCAGGCCGTAGCGAGGTTCCCCGGTGAACAATCCCAGGATCGCGACCCCGCTCTCTTCGATCGCGATCGCGTAGAGAGCGATCGGCGCCCAGATGAGCCGTCGCGGCAGCCGCCCGTCCGGGAACACAAGCAGCGCGTGGACGTACGTCGCGCCGCCGACCGCGTGCAGGACGAAATGCAGAACGTTCAGGTAGCGCGCCGCCGGGACGGCATCCGCGGATCCAACGGCCGCCGAGACGGCGATCACGCCGTGGGCCTGGTAGTTGAACGCTGCTGCGGTCCCCACGAGCGCGAAGGCGAGCAAACGGGTCAATGTGTCGTTCGGGCGATGCCGGAAGAGAAAGACGGCGACCGCGACATTCGCCGCGGTCAGGACATAGTCGAGCGCGATGAGTGGCGCCGGCTCGGCGAGCCTCGCCGCGCGCGCCATCGCGAGGAACAGCGGGCCGAGCACGCCGCCGGTGTCGAACGCGAGGAAAGCCTGCTGCACGCCGGGCACCGTCGCGAGGGCCGAGCCCAGTCCGAGAGCGAGGAGCAGCGCCGACCCCGCCGAGTAGACGGCGAACGCAACGAGGACCACGAGGCGCACGCGCTGAGGTTAGCCCGGCTGCTGTGAGTACCCGATCGCGGGCGCACCACCCGCGGCGAAGCACAGCGGCTACGTCTGGGTCGCGTCGAGGTCCTTGAGTGCGGTCCGTGCGACGCTTCGAGTGTGGCGGTCCTCCATCCGCACGCGCGTGGGTACGCGCGTGCGGATGGAGCACGATGCCGTTTGGACGCACTCCAGAACGCTGCGCGGCCACGCGATCCTGCCCTCCGCGTCGATGCGCGAGCGGACGTCGTCGGTGTGGCTCACGGCCTCGATCGTCGCCAGCTCGTTAGGCTGCGCCGCTGGAGGTGGCGTGTTCACAGCACGTCGCCTTCACGAGTCCGCCGGCGATCACCACGCCGGCGGCTCTTTATCTGGTGTCTTGGATCTGCGGTTCGCTCTTCACCGGCGGGCACCGATCGGCGGTCCGCCGCGCGGCCGTCTCACTCAGGCGAGTGTAGCGGGCGTGGTGCGGTCAGCCATCGGGACGCGCTGCCACTCATGGGCACCGTCCGCGCCACCGGGGCAGTACGCCCAGGAGCGGCCGTATATCGTGATCTCGCGTCCCGTCGAGACGAGCGGAGGCAAGTGGTCCACGCGAACGCATACGTAC
>JALYKU010000014.1 GCA_030774595.1 Chloroflexota bacterium
CGTCAGCTGGCTGTGCCCGAGCCACAGGGAGACCTTCCGGATATCGTGCGTGGCCTGGAGCACGATCATGGCGCAGGTATGCCGCAGCACGTGCGGCGACAACCGTTTGCCCGCGAGCGCCGCACACGTGCCGCGTGCGATCGTCCCGTGACATTTGAGGATGTGCGCCACGCCCCAGCGACTCAACGGCTGTCCGCGCGCATTCACAAACACCGCGGACGCGGGCACGTCGCCGCGCACGGCGAGCCAAGCCCGGAGCGCGGCCGTGGTCGTCTTCCAGAGCGGAAGCGCGCGCTCCCGACGACCTTTGCCGCGGACGCGGATGGTCAGCGGCTGCGAGGTCACGTCCTCGAGCCGTAAGCCGGTGAGCTCGGAGACCCGGAGCCCTGCGCAGATGGTGAGATGGAGCATCGCGCGATCACGGATCCCCTGGCGCGTCGTCGGGCTGGGGACATTCACGAGGGCTTGCACCTCGTCCTGGGTCAGGTAGGGGACGAGTCGGGTATCGCGCCGTTTGAACGGGATGGCCAAGACGCGGCGAATCTGATCGAGGGCGGCCGGTTCGCGGTGTTGCAGAAACCGGAAGAAGGAGCGGATCGCCGCGAGGCGGACGTTGCGGGTCGCCGCGCCGTTGTGGCGCGTCGTCTCGAGCTGCTCGAGAAACGCGCCGACCAGCGCGGCGTCCAGGTGCTCGATGCTCAGGGCGCACGGCGCGATCTTCACGCGGTGGGCGGCGAACTCGAACAGCGCCCGAAAGCTGTACGCGTACGAGTCGCACGTGTGGAGACTGGCGCCACGGTGGCGCCCCAGGTGCTCGCGGAGGAACGCTTCGATGTGCGGGGCGAGCGCGGTCATGGCTGGCCTCCACCGACCCAGCGCTCGCTCGCGGCCGCGACGTCGGTGAGCAACTCCGGCGTGGCCTCCAGGTACCAATACGTGGACACGATGCTGACGTGCCCCAGATAGGTGGCCAGCGCCCGCATCGCCTGGCCGACCTGCTGCCGACCGGTGGGGCTCGCCACCAGCGCGCGCACCGCAAAGGTGTGGCGCAGTCCGTGGAGCGACGGCGCGCGACCGCCGATCGACGGGAGTCGCGTCGCCCGCACGAGCGTACGAAAGACCCCGTGCACCGTCTGATACGGCAGCGGCCGACCGCGATCTGAGACGAAGACCCGGTCTCCCCCCAGCGACCGCCGGTGACGGTGACGCAGGTACTCGCTCAAGCCCGCGATCGCGGTGTCATGGAGCGGCACCAGCCGTGTCTTCTGAAACTTGGTCTTGCGGATCAGCAAGCCGTCCGGAGTGAGGTCGTCTGGCGTCAACGCGAGCGCTTCCGCAATCCGCAGGCCCGTGGCGGCGAGCAGGCTGATGAGCGCCGCGTACGTCTGCGGGCGGAGGGCGTCCGGTGGAGGCAGACGCGTCGCGGCGGCCACCAACTGGTCGATCTCGGCCGGCGTGTAGAGACGTGGCGGACGCCGCATCTTGCGATACTCGAAATAGCGGGGCGGCGGTGTGTCATGCCGGGGATCGTCGAACTGGACGTACACCGCAAACTGCCGCACGGTCTCGTACCGCCGGTGCCGCTGCGCGAGCGAGGGCCCCTGACTGGCCCAGGCAATCACGCTGGCCGTGCGGATGTGGGCCTCGTGGCGGTCGTGCGCGAACCGCGCGAAGCTGTGGAGCAAGTACTCGGTATTACCGAGCGCGAAGCCGGCGATGCGCCGGAGCGCCACGTAGGCGTCAACGGCGGCCTTCATGACCGCCTCCCCGGCCACGGCTGCGCGACCTGGCGGAGTGTGGCGATGTCGACCTTCGCGTAGTACGCCGACATGTCGAGACTGCGATGGCGCAGCACCAGACCGATGTGATCGAGGGAGACGCCGTGGCGCAGCATCTCGGTCGCGGCGGTGTGGCGCAGCACATGGGCGCCAGGCCGCGCGATGTGAATCCCCGCCCGCTGGAACGCCCGGGCGACGACCGAGGACACCGCATCGCTGGAGCGCAAGGGGGCGACCGGCGCGATCGTCGTCAGGAAGACGCGATCGGTCTCCGGCACGCGTGGTCGGGTCGCGAGGTACCGCAGCACGGCCTCGCCGACCTCCTGCGGGAGCGGCAGCCGGACCTGGTAGCGTCCTTTGCCCGTCACCTGGATCGTGCCCTGCTCCCAGTCAAGGTCGGTCAGGCGCAGCTGCACCACATCCCCGGCTCGGAGACCTAGCCGCGCCAAGAGCAGGACCATCGCGCGGTCTCGGACCCGTGCCGGCTGGTCGCCGTCACACACCGCGAGCACGCGCGTGAGCTCGTCGGCGGTCAGATGGTGCGGTAAGGATGCAAGCCGCCAATGCGCAACGGCCGGAACCGCAAGCCCCAGATCGGCGCGCGCGTCGCCGCGAAATGCGAGATACCGCAGGAACGCCCGCATCGCCGTAATCAGCTTCTGCGTCGATTCGGATCGACCGACGGTGACGGCCGCCAACAGAAACTGACGGACGGCTTGCGGTGTCCACATCCGGACATCCGCGCCGAGTGCGTCGAGCATCGCCGTCGCGCCACGCGCGTAGTGCCGCAACGTCGGCGGGGCGACCCCTCGATGGATCTGATACCAGGACGTAAAGTCGGTGATCAACGCGGGAACCACTGGCACGTCGCTGACCGCCGGGCGTGGACAGACTCCGTGCGCAATCAGGTACGCCTGAAAGCGCTGCACGCCGAAGGGCGCGTGATGGCCGATCCGGCCTCCATTGGAGGCGGGACAGTGACACCGTCGGAGGTGGCGACGAAACGCGCGCACGGTGGCGCCGTCAAGATCCGCAAAGGTTTTGCGCCTTCGCGTCAGGAACACCCCGAGGTGGGCGGCGGCGCGGAGGTACCGCACCGCGGTCGCGGGCGCGTAGCC
>JALYKU010000015.1 GCA_030774595.1 Chloroflexota bacterium
GCCTCCCACTTTCCGCGCTGGCGCGATCCCTCGCCGCGAATCCCGCCGAGCGCTGCGGACTCGCGCGCAAGGGCGGGATCCGCGTCGGCGCGGATGGCGACCTCGCGATCGTCGATCTCGAGCGCGAATGGACCCTCTCCGAGAGCGATCTTCACACGCGCGCACGGATGAGCCCGTACGTCGGGTGCCGCTTCCGCGGCGCGGTCGTGCGGACGCCGGTGCGCGGACGGGTCGTGTGGGACGACGGCGAATTCAGGACGGCGCCCGGTTGGGGGCGCTTCGTTCGCCGCGATGCCGCGTGAGGTGCACCTCGTGCAGCTCCGGCGACGTCCGCGCTAAGCGCACGTCGCTACCGCGAGGGCTCGGCCGGTGACGCCCCTCACCGGCGTCCTCGTCGTCGGCCTGCGGATCGCGCGCGATGAGTTCGCCGCGTGAGGCTCCTGGTGCGCGACGGCACGCTGCTGACGATGGTCCCCGGCGCGGCGCCGGCGACCGGCGGCGTCGCGATCGAGGACGGGCGGATCGTCGCGATCGGCGAGACGCCAGGCGCGTTCAACGAGACCATCGACGCAGCGGGCTGCTACGTGCTGCCCGGTCTGGTGCAGACGCACGTGCATCTCGTGCAGACGCTCTTCCGCGGGCTCGCGGAGGACCTGCCGCTGCTCCGATGGCTGCGCGAGCGCGTCTGGCCGCTCGAAGCGGCGCACGATGAGCGCTCGCTGCGCGCCGGCGTGCGCATGGGGCTGTTGGAGCTCCTGCGGACCGGCACGACGACGGTGCTCGACATGGGGACCACGCATGGCGGCGATGTCGTCGCGGAGGAGCTCGTCGCGTCGGGCATCCGGGCACGCTTTGGCCAGGCGATGATGGACGCGGGCGACGGCGTGCCGCCCAGGCTTCGGGAGACGACGCGCGCGTCGCTCGACGCCGGCGCGGCGCTGCGCGGCCGCTGGGACGGTGCCGGCGAGGGTCGGATCGGCTACGCGTACGCCCCGCGTTTCGCGCTCTCGTGCACGCGCGAGATCCTCGAGACCGTCGCCCAGCGCGCGGCGAACGAAGGCGCCCTCGTCCACACGCACAGCAACGAGGATCGGGACGAGCGCGCGGCGATCGTGGCCGCGACGGGTCGTCCGCCCGCGCTCTACCTCGACGACGTCGGCCTGATCGGCGACCGGTCGGTGATCGCGCACGGCGTGCACGTCGATGCGGACGAGCTGCGGGTACTCGCGTCGCGCGGCGCCGCGGTCACGCACTGCCCGTCGTCGAACCTGAAGCTGGGCTCGGGGATCGCGGACGTCGTCCGGCTGCGCGAGGCCGGAGTGTGCGTCGCGATCGGAGCGGACGGTGCGGCGTGCAACAACCGCCTCGACGCGTTCGGCGAGGTGCGGCTCGCGGCGCTGCTGGCGCGGTCACTTCATGGCGCGGACGCGTTCACCGCGGACGACGCGCTACGTCTCGCCACGCGCGATGGCGCCCGCGCGCTGCGCCTGGAGAACGAGATCGGCACGCTCGAGGTCGGCAAGCGGGCCGATCTGATCGTGCTCGACACGGGGTCGCTCGATCCAGGTGGCGATCCCGCGACGCGCATCGTCTTCGGCGGCGGATCGCGCGCGGTGCGCGACGTCGTCGTCGAAGGGCGGGTGCTCGTCCGCGGAGGCGCGCCGGTCCACATGGACGCGGCCGAGGTGCGCGCCCGCGCGGCCGAGGCGCAGCGCGAGCTGGTCGCGCGCGCCGGCATCTAGGAAGGCTGGGCGGGCTCGCTCCGAAGCGCGATCACGTCGTAGGCGGCCAGCGGTCTCGAGGCGCCCTTGGGAATAAGGTCACCGACGGCTCGGACCTCGACGTGATCCTCCACGGCCGCGAGCACGCGCTGCGTGATGAGGATCTGCCCCGGCTGTGCTTCGCCGCAGAAGCGGTGGGCCATGTTCACGACCCCGCCGACGGCCCCGTAGTCATAGCGTCCTTCGAACCCGATCTTTCCGAGCGTCGCGTAGCCGAGCGAGATGCCCACCCCGAAGCCCAGGTCGTGGCCTCGCCTGCGCCAGCCTGCGGCGAGCGCGTGCACGCGGTCGCGCATCGCCACCGCCATGCGCACCGCGCGGAGCGGCCCGTCGGGGCACGGCACCGGGTCGTTGAAGTACGCCATGAGGCCGTCGCCCTCGAAATGCTCGAGGGTGCCCTCGAAGCGGAGCACCAGCTCGCCGACGGCCGTCTGGTATTCGCGCAGCACGCCCATGACCTCCTCGGGCTCGGTCGTTTCTGAGAACGAAGTGAAGCCGCGCAGGTCGCAGACGACGACGGCGATCTCGCGACGGTGACCCTCGAAGAGACGCTCCCCATCCTTCGAAGCGACCAGTTGCGCGATCTGCGGCGAAAGGAAGCGGGACAGCTGGGCGGCCTGGCGCTCGATGGTGTCGTGGTACTCCTTGAGCCGTAGCAGCGAACGCACGCGCGCGAGCAGCTCGAAGTGGTCGAACGGCTTCGCGATGAAGTCGTCCGCGCCCGCGTCGAGCGCCTTCAGCTTCTCCTGCTCCCCGCTCGCGGTCACCATGACGATGGGCAGGTGGCCGGTGGATGGGTCCGCTCGAACCCGCCGGCAGACCTCGTAGCCGTCAATGCCCGGCATGACGACGTCGCACAGGACGAGATCCGGATGGTGACTCTCGACCTTGCTCAGCGCTTCTGCGCCCGAGCTCGCTGTCAGCACGTCGTAGCCGCGAGGCATCAGGACCGCCTCGAGCAGGCGGACGTTCTCGGGGCGATCGTCGACGACGAGGATCCGCCGAAGCTGATCGCTCACCGCGCGGCCCGACCTCGCTCGCAGAACGCGCGTACCTGGTCAGGGAACTCCCTGACGTTGATCGGTTTCGCCATGAAACCGTCAAAACCGGCGGCGGTGAATCTCTCTCGGTCGCTGGTCATGACGGAGGCGGTGAAGGCGACCACCGGAATATGAGCGGTCGCGCCATCCCGGCGGATGCGTTGAAAGGCGGCGATGCCATCCAGTCCACCGGGAAGCTGGATGTCCATCAGGATGAGGTCCGGGAGGTGCTCGCTCGCGCGCGCGACCGCGGCCTCTCCGGTCGTCGCCTCGACGGTCCGGTAGCCGCTCCACTGCAGCACGTCGCGCGCGAGCTTCAGGTTCTCGTCGTTGTCCTCGACGATCAGGATGAGAGCGCCCCCTGCCTCAGCCACGAGCAGGGCCTATGCCCGCGCCGCGCTCGGATGCTTCCCCGGCTCGCAGTGGCAGGGTGAACGTGAACGTACTCCCCCGACCGACGACGCTGTCGACCCAGATGCGCCCCCCGTGCAGCTCCACGAAGCGCTTCGCGAGGGCGAGTCCGAGTCCGGTGCCTTCCCGAGGCTGGCTCGTTCTCGAGCGGGCCTGGAGGAACTCCTCGAAGATCCGGCGCTGATCTTCCGGCTCGATACCGATCCCAGTGTCGCGCACCGCGACTCGTGCGTCGCCATCCGAGCGGACCGCCGATATCTCGACGCGTCCTCCCTCGGGGGTGAACTTCACGGCGTTCGACAGCAGGTTGAACAGCACCTGCTTCACCTTGCGCTCATCACCCTCGACCAGCGAGAGGTCCGGACCCACCTGAAGCCTCAGGTCTATCCGGTGTCGCGAGGCGCGCTCGCGCACCATGACCAGGGCCGCCTCCAGCGCGTCCGGAAGCGAGAACGTCCCTGGCTGCAGCTCCATCCGTCCGGCTTCGATCTTCGACAGGTCCAGGATGTCGTTGATCAGCGACAGCAGATGCCTGCCTGAGGTCTCGATGTCCCTCAAATATTCCAGCTGCTTGTCATTGAGCGGACCGAACATCTGCTCGAGGAGCACTTCGGAGAAGCCGATCACGGCGTTCAGCGGCGTGCGAAGCTCGTGCGACATGTTGGCGAGGAACTCGGATTTGTGTCGGTTCGCGACCTCAAGCTGTCTGCTCTTCTCTTCGATCTCGTTGAAAAGGCGCACGTTCTCGATCGCGACGACGGCCTGGTCCGCGAATGTGCGCACCAGCCGGATCTCGGCCTCGGTGAAGGGTTCCGGCTCGGTGCGCCAGACGTCGACGATGCCGATCGGTATCCCCTCCCGCAGCATGGGCACGCCCAACAGGGTGCGGAAGCCGCCGAGGCGCTGCGCTTCCCAATAGGTGTAATCGGGATCGGCCAGCACGTCGGGGACGTGGATGATCCGCCGCTCGCTCGCCGCGCGGCCAGTGACGGTGCCGCGGTTCGCAGGGTCGATCGGGTGCCGCTCGCTGAACTCCCGAAACGCCTGCGACGTGAGGCCATGGGCGGCGGCGAGCGAGTACACGTCGCCCTCGAGCCGATAGAGCAAACCCTGCTGCGCGCGACACAGCTTGGTCACGTTCTCCACCACGGTCTCGAGGACCGCCCGAAGGTCGAACGTCGAGCGGCTGATCGTTTGCAGGACGTTGCTCGTGGCCGTCTGCTGCTCCAGCGCCTCTTTCGTCTCGTTGAACAGACGTACGTTCTCGATCGCGATCGCGGCTTGGGCGGCGAAGACCTCGACCAGCTGGATCTCACGTTCGCTGAAGGGCTTCACCGCATTGCGTGCGAATCCGATCACGCCCACCACGTCGTCATCGCGCTTGATCGGCACTGAAAGCAGCGTCCGATAGCCGCCCAACCTTTGCGCCTCGGGCCACTGGTACTCGGGATCAGCGAGCACATCGGGGATGTGGACGGTCGTTCGGTCGAGCGCGGCTCGCCCGGCGGCAGTGTTGCGCGCACGTGGGTTCGGGTGCGCCAGTTCGTACGCGACCTCCTGCGGCGAACTTCCGCTGGAGGTGACCAGGCGGAGCACCTCGCGTTCCGCGAGATAGACGTGGCCGCGCTCGGCTCGGCACAGCTTCACGCCATGATCGACCGTCGCCTGGAGCACGGGTTCGAGATCGAAGGCGGACTGGCTGATCGACTTGAGCACCTCGGCGACGGCCGTCTGCTGCTCCAGCGCCTCCTTCGTCTCGTTGAACAGTCGTACGTTCTCGAGCGCGATCACGGCTTGGTCCGCGAAGATCCTCAGCAGCTGGAGCTGTTCGTCACTGAAGGGGCGCGGTTCGCTGCGAGCCAGCGCCAGAGCCCCGATGACTCCTGCTTCGCCGCGCAGGGGTACAGCGCTGACAGCTCGGAGCCCGATTCGCCGGGCGCGCTCGCGGGCCGCCGGGTCCTGGCTCGACATGAGATCGGTGACGTGCACGGGCAATCCGTCGCGGATGGCGCGCGCGACGGGGCGGTCCGCATCGAGCGGCAGGTGCTCGCCGATCACGGTGCCGAGCGGGCCGTGGTGCGCGGCGATACGTATCTCGTGACCTTCCCGCAAAGCGACGATGGCGTCTTCGGCTCCGCAGAACGCGACCGCGTTCGCGGCGATCGCATCGAGGACGGGCTGCGCATCCGTCGGGGAGATGGCCATCGCCCGCAGTACCCGCGCGACCGCGGCCTCTCGCTCCAGGGCCGCTTCCGCATCGCCGCGGCGCTTCGCGGGGTCTTCCTCCGGTCGCCCGCTCCCCGTGGATCCGCGCCTAGAGCCGTGCCTCGGCACGGCCCTACAGTAGGCGCGTGCGCGTGGAGATCGCGCGGGACCTCGACGACGCGCTCTCGCTGGCGGCGGAGCTCCCCGAGGCGGAGCTGCTCGCGGGCGGAACGGACCTCATGGTGGAGATCAATTTCGGCCGGAAGCGTCCCGATGCGGTCATCGCGATCGACCGCGTCGACGGGCTGCGCGATCTCTCTCGGAACGGCAGGGTTCGGATGGGCGCGGGCGTCACTTACACGACGATGCTCGAGGGCGATCACGGCTCGGCGGCCCTCTGGGAGGCCGCGCGCACCGTCGGCTCGCCGCAGATCCGCAACGCCGGAACGCTCGGCGGGAACCTCGGCACGGCCTCACCCGCGGGTGACACGCTGCCGGTGCTCGCGGCCCTCGACGCGACGGTGCTCCTTCGGTCGTCGCGCGCGCAGCGCAGCGTCAGGTTCACCGCCTTCATGACGGGGCCCAAGCGCAGCGTGCGTCAGCCGGGCGAGCTCATCGTCGGTGCGGAGTGGGACGATGCCGGACCGGCGCAGACCTTCATGAAGGTCGGCACCCGCAACGCGATGGTCATCTCGGTGGCGGGCTTCGCGCTGGTCGTCGATCGCATGCGGCGGCGCGTCGGCGTCGGGCTGGGCTCCTGCGGTCCCACCATCCTGCGGGCCCCCGAAGCGGAGCGGTTCGCCGCGAGCCTCTTCGACGAGGCCGGATGGGAGGGCCCGAGCGTGCCGGGCGACGCCGCCCGCCGCGAATTCGGAGCGCTCGTCGCTGGTGCGGCGCGGCCGATCGACGACGTGCGCGGCACCGCGGCCTACCGGCGGCACGTCCTCGCGGTAATGGCCGGCCGCGCTCTCACCCGCGCCGCCGGGATCGCGTGAGCGAGCTGCGCCTGGTCGTCAACGGCGTCGAGCGCCGCACCGAGGTGCGCGACGGCGAGTCGCTGCTGACGGTCCTGCGCGAGCGGCTCGCACTTCCCGGCAGCAAGAATGCCTGCGAGCAGGGGGAGTGCGGCTCGTGTTCGGTGCTGCTCGACGATGCGCTGGTGTGCTCGTGCCTCGTGCTGGCCGCGGCGACGCGAGACCGTGACGTGCGCACCGTCGAATCGCTCGCGGCCGGCGGAGAGCTGCACCCGGTACAGCGTGCGTTCGTCGAAGCGGGCGCGGTGCAGTGCGGTTTCTGCACGCCCGGCCTCGTCGTGGCCGCGGCCGCGCTGCTCCGGGACACCCCCGAGCCGACGGAGCTCGAGGTCCGCGAGGCCCTCTCCGGGAATCTCTGCCGGTGCACCGGCTACGGCACGATCCTCGAGGCCGTCCGCCGGGCGGCGCGCGAGATGTACGCGCGGTGACGCTCGAGTCGCGAACCAGGGTGCGCAGCGAGATGCACGCGCGGTGACGCTCGAGACCCGAACGACGGTGCGCGGCGTCGTCGGCGAGTCGGCGCCCCGGCCGGACGGCGTGCCCAAGGTGAAGGGCGAGTTCGCGTACGCGAGCGACCTGTGGCGCTCCGACATGCTTCACGGCGCCACGCTGCGGAGCCCGCACCCGCACGCGCGCATCGCGGGCATCGACACCGGCGAGGCCCAGCGCATCCCCGGGGTCCACGCCGTGCTGACCGCCGCCGATCTGCCGGCCGGCGCGCGCTTCGGCCTCATGAAGCGCGACCAGCCGCCACTGGCGACCGATCGCGTCCGCTACGCCGGCGAGCCCGTGGCCCTGGTCGCCGCCGACGATAGCGAGCGAGCGCGCGATGCGCTGCGCGCCATCCGCATCGAGTACGAGCCGCTGCTCGCGGTCACGGATCCCATCGGTGCGCTGGCGCCGGACTCCATTCGCGTACACGAGGACGGGAACGTCATCGACGAGGTGCACGTGCTCCACGACGATCCGCGCTTAGTCGCACCGGTCGTCGTGACCGGAGAGTACGAGGTCGGGATGCAGGACCAGGCGGCGCTGGGTCCCGAGGCCGGTCTCGCCGTTCCGGACGATGACGGCGGCGTGACCCTCCACATCGCGACGCAGTGGCTGCATGAGGACCTCGGCCAGATCGCCCCGTGCATCGGCCTGCCGCGCGACAAGGTGCGGCTCGTCCTCTCGGGGGTGGGCGGGGCGTTCGGCGCGCGCGAGGACGTGACGCTGCAGATCCACACCTGCCTCCTCGCGCTGCGCACACACCGTCCCGTGCGCATGACCTACGGCCGTGAAGAGTCGTTCCACGGGCATGTGCACAGGCATCCCGCGCGCCTGTTCTACGAGCACGGCGCCGAGCGCGACGGCACGCTCGTCTACGTACGCGCGACGATCGTCCTCGACGGTGGCGCCTATGCGTCGTCGAGCCCGGCGGTCATCGCGAACGCGGGCTGCTTCGCGGCCGGCCCATACCGCGTCGAGAACGCCCTCGTCCGCTGCGTGGGCGCGTACACGAACAATCCGCCGACCGGCGCGATGCGCGGATTTGGAGCGGTGCAGAGCTGCTTCGCGTACGAGGCGCAGATGGACAAGCTCGCGGCCGCGTGCGGGATCGACCCCGTCGAGATCCGGGCGCGCAACGGTCTCGTGGAAGGCGACCGCATCATCACGGACCAGCCCATGATCGGTTCGGCCCCGGTCGCGGAGCTCGTCCACCGCATCGTCGCGGCGCCGCTACCCCCGGAGGATCGCTCGTCCGACCCGCTCGCGCTGCCGGGCGGCGCGGGCAATCTCACTCGCGGCGAGGCCGTCGTGCGAGGGATCGGGTACGCGGTGGGGTTCAAGAACGTGTGCTACTCGCACGGCTTCGACGACTTCGCGACAGCTCGCGTGCGCGTGCTCCGCGACGCGGATGGCCCGCTCGTGCGCGTGCATACGGCCGCCGCCGAGGTCGGCCAGGGCCTCGTCACCGTGTGCCAGCAGATCGCGCGCACCGAGCTGGGCATCGAGCGCGTCGAGCTCGATCGCGCCGACACGTCCATCGGCTCCGCTGGCTCCAGCTCGGCATCACGCCAGACGTGGATGACCGGCGGAGCCGTCCAGGCCGCCTGCCGCGAGGCGAAGGCGGAGCTGGAGGCGCGCGCCGCCGCCCGCGGCGGCACGCTCGGGATCATGAACATGGAGGATCTGCTGGAGACGCCCGTCGATCGGGCGGTGACCCACCGTCACCGTCCGACCGAGGAGCGAACCACTCACATGCAGGACCACGGCCACGTGGGCTTCCTGTTCGCCGCTCACCGCGCGGTCGTCGACGTTGATACCGGCACCGGCCTCGTGAAGGTCGTGCAGGTGGCCACCGCGCAGGACGTCGGAAAGGCCATCAACCCGCTCGCGGTGATCGGTCAGATCGAGGGCGGCATCGCGCAGGGACTTGGGCTCGCAGTCATGGAAGAGCTCCTGGTCCGTGACGGGCTCGTCCGCAACGCCTCATTCACGGACTACCTGGTCCCAACCATCCTCGACATGCCTCCGGTCGTCGCGGACATCGTCGAGCATCCGCATCCGGACGCGCCGTACGGCGCGAAAGGTGTCGGCGAGCCGCCCGCGATCTCGAGCACCCCGGCGATCGTCGCCGCGATCCGGTCGGCCACCGGCCGCGAACTCTCTCGGGTCCCGGTGCGCCCTGACGATATCTTGGGTCTCTCCGAAAGCGTGGCACCGCCCTCGGGCGGGGCCCGCTGGCGGATCGTTCCGGGAGAGGATCCACGAAAGGCGGTGCGCGCGTGACACAAGATGACACTGGACCCATGCCACCCGAGCGCGTCGCGGACCTGCTCGAGTCCTCGAGCGCGCTCATCGAGGCGGAGGTGAAAGCGCTCGGACCGGATGCCGCGTGGCACCCCGCTCCGGGCGAATGGTGCGCCCACGAGGTCGTCGGACACATCGTCGAGGCGGAGAAGCGTGGATTCGCCGGCCGCATCCGCCTGTTTCTGGAGCATGATCACCCGAGCACCGAGGCGTGGGACCAGGTCGAGATCGCCCGTGAGCGCGCGGACTGCGGGCGCGACTCCGGGAGCCTCTGGTCGGAGTTCGCCGCGCTGCGACGCGAGAGCGTGGCCCTCGTCCGGTCGCTGCGGCCCGAGGACCTCGGGCGCTCGGGAGCGCATTCCAAGGTCGGGGAGCTCTTCGTTCGCGACCTGCTGCAGGAGTGGGTGCACCACGACCGCAACCACACCAAGCAGCTGCTCGCCATCGCGCAGGAGCGGGCCTGGCCGCACATGGGGAACGCACAGAAGTTCCTCGGCGACTGATGCCGCTCTCGGCCGGGGAGCTGCGCGCCGCGCCGAAGGTCCTTCTCCACGACCACCTCGACGGCGGTCTCAGGCCGGCGACGGTCATCGAGCTCGCGCGGGACGCGCGTTATGGGCGTCTGCCGACGCATGACGCGGAAGAGCTCAGGCGATGGTTCCACGCCTGCCCGCAGATAGCGCACCTCGGCTGGTGGGCAATGCCAGCGCGGCGACAGGATCCCTGCCGCTCTTTCTGCGGGGCTTCGAGCACACGATCGCCGTCATGCAGACCGCAGAAGCGCTCGAGCGGATCGCCTACGAGACCGGCGAGGACCTGGCGCTCGACGCTACCCGCCGCGACCCGATGAGGACCCTTCGGCCCCCCAGACCCGGGCTTCGGACCCGAAAGCACTCGACACGACGCGCTGCGGCGACCCCAGGTATCGACGTGCCGCATGGAGACACGAGGCGTGGGATCGACCTGCGAGGACCTTCGCGATCTGCGTCCACGGCCGCACGGCGGCGCCGTCATTGACGCAGCCACAGTAGATCGCCGAAGAAAAAGTCTTGCCCGGTCGCTGACGTCTTGATCGTGCCGTCCGTGAGCGACAGGACGAAGAACGCCCCGGTGCCCACGTACGCGATCTGCATACCGTCGGGCGACCACGCGGGCACGATGTCGTCGCCCGTCTGCCCGACCGAGCGGAGCGCGGTTCCGTCGACGGGCGCGACGAAGATCTCCGAAGGGATCCCGAGGTGCGCTCCCTTCGGCACCACGCCTGGCGGCCGGGCGGCGTACGGAGCGAGCGTCGTCGCCGCGTTGTGCCCCGCGGCGCAGAAGGCGATGCGGTCACCCTTCGGCGAGAAGCGCGGCGTCTGCAGGTAATAAAAGGTGTCCTTGCTCTGCAGGAAGGGTCGCGCGTTCGTGCCGTCGATGTCGGCGCGCCAGAGTCCGTCCCCCTGGCTGTTGACGATGTGGACGTACACGAGCGTCCGGCCATCCGGTGACAGATCCAGGTCCGCCGCGTCCTGTATCACGATGATGCGTTCGCCCGTGCGCAGATCGAGGCGCTCGATCGTGTCGTCGTTGCCCTTGTACTGACCTCCCGTGATGACGGCGGCGCGCCGGTGGAAATACAGGAGGTTGCCCGTGGGGTCGAAGCGTGGACTGTCGTAGAAGACGTTGTCGCCGTCGTGCTCGAGCACCTGGCGCAGCCCGGTCCCGTCGAGGTTCACGAGGAACAGGTCGGAGCCGAAACCCTTGGTCTTGCTCGGCTGCTGCGTCAGCGAAAAGCTCAACGCGGACCGGTCCGGATGGAGACCGGGGCCCTGCGGCGCGCTCTGGGCAGGAAGGTCGACGATCCGTCCCAGCACCCGCGCATCGGCATCGAGCGCGAGAAGCCCGGACGGGTTCACCAGGAGGTAGGTCGCCTCGCGGCCCACGGTGTTCCGCTGCGGCGGTGGCGGCGCGGTGCTGCTGCATCCCGCGATCACGAGCGCCGCCGTGAGCGCGAGGACGAAGGGCCTCGCCGTCGTTACCCCGCGTGCGTGGCGGCGAGGAAGCGCTGGACGTTCAGGGCGGCGGCGTCGTGGTCACCGCGCTCGAGAAGCTCCGTCGGTACGAGCGGCTCGCCGATGCCGAACCCCACCACCCCGGCCGCGAGATAGGCGGGGATGTCGTCGTAGGCGATGTTGCCGGTGGCAACGAGCGGCAGATGCGGCAGGGCCCGCCTGACGTTGCGCACGTAGTCCGGGCCTCCGACGGGCCCGATCGGGTAGATCTTGATGAAGTCCGCCCCGAGGTTCGCGGCCGCCAGCATCTCCGTTGGGGTCAGCGTCCCGGGCATCGCCAGCGCGTCGCGGGCGTGCGCCGCCACGATCATCTCCGGCACGAGCGTTGGACCGACGAGGAATCGCGCGCCGGCGGAAAGCGCGTCCTCGGCCTGGCTCCCGGAGAGCACCGTGCCGGCGCCAACGATCGCGCCGCGCGAGGCGAAGGCGTCGTCCGTCGCCAGAGCCTCGACCGTCGCGAACGCGTCGGGGACGGTGAGCGTGATCTCCACCATCCGCACACCGCCGGCGGCCGCGGCTCGCGCGGCGCGCAGCGCCAGGTCGGCGGTGGCCGTGCGGACCACGCAGACGAGGCGATCCTCCGCGAAGATGCGCAGCAGCTCGCGCCGGCCGGCGAGGGGACGGTGCGTGACGGTCATGCCCGAGATGCTACGACCATGCGCTCCCGGCCTTTCGGCCGGGAGCGCG